>DASVVZ010000262.1:0-9233 GCA_036389875.1 Pyrinomonadaceae bacterium | reverse complement strand
ACGATTGCGCGCAGTCGTGATGATGTTCGTCAGCTCGCCGTCGTTGGTCAGAATCAGCAGCCCTTCGGTGTTGAAATCCAGCCGCCCCACCGGGTGAAGCCGGCCGAGCGAGCGCGGCACAAGCTCCGTCACAAGCGGCCTGCCTTCCGGGTCTGAGGCGCTGGAAAGATAACCGCGCGGCTTATTGAGCAGCACGTAGACCCGCTCGCGCAGATTCAGTCGCGTGTTGATAAGCCGCCCGCGCACCTTTATGTGATCGCGCTCGGGGTCTGCCTTTGCGCCGAGCGTCTTGACGACTTTGCCGTTAACGGTCACGTCGCCCGCCGTAATTAGCTCTTCGGCGTGACGGCGCGAAGCAATCCCGGCAGCCGCAATCAACTTTTGAAGACGCTCTTCCATGATTTTAAATTTTAGATCTTGGATTTCGGATTAACGAGACGGATTGAAGCTGCTCAAATCAGGCAGGCACTCCAATCCGAAATATAAAATCCGAAATCGTTATGCTCCCCCGCCAGCCAAATCTTCAAAGTCCTCGATGCTGGGAAGCTCAGTTAAATCCTTCAGGCCGAACTGTAGTAGGAATTCTTTCGACGTGCCGTACATCATCGGACGCCCGACCGTTTCCTTGCGCCCCTTGGCGACGATTAAGCGTTTGTCCAGAAGCGTCTTGATGGCGGAGGACGATTGCACGCCGCGTATCTCAAGGATTTCCGGGACGGTGACGGGCTGCTTGTAGGCTATGACGGCGAGCGTCTCAAGCGCCGCGAGCGAGAGCTTTGCAGAAGGGCGGGATTTGAGAAAGGCGCGCACGTACTCGTGATACTCCGCGCGCGTGGCGATCTGCCAGCCGCCAGCGACCTCCCTGAGTTGCAGGCCGCTCTGGCGCGAATTGAACTCTTTAGCCAGCTCTTCAATCGCCATCTCTATCCAGCCGCGATCTTCCTTGAGCACGTCCGCGATTGACTTGGCCGTCAGAGGCTCTTCGGAGACGAAGATGAGAGCTTCGACGATTGCGATCAGCTCGGCCATGCCGCGCACGCTCGGCGTCGAATCGTCTTCAACGGAAGACGGCGAGGAAGCTATCGCGTCCTTTTCACTTTCGGCACGCGCTCTTGCTTCTTCCAGCGCATCTTCGGCGTCAGCGTCGTAAATAACGACGTCTTCCTCGAAGTCACCGGCTTCAAGCTCCTCGTCAAGCTCATCCACGGCCGCTTCCAGCGCCTGCGTATCTTCGCCGCCGGTAAAATCTTCCGGCGTCTCTTCCACACTCTTAATCTCGTTGCTCATGGCTCAATAAATGGTTTTTCAGTTGGCAACACGGGCGACGATTTCTCCGAACGTCTCGCGCTGCACCAAAGATATTTCCGTAGTTCGCACCAGCTCAAGAACTGAGAGGAAGGCCAGCACAAGCTCCCGGCGCGAGCGTGCGCGCTCGAAGTAGACGCGCAGGTTAAGCTCGCCCGCCGACATGACCATGTTGCGCAGCCGCTCCAGCATCTCAGTCATAGTTATCTCGTCGCGCTCAATCTCAAGCAGCACCTCTTCCCTCTGGCGCGCCAGAATCTCCTGAAAGACCCTTAGGAGATCGAAGACGCCAACGGCGACCTCAGGGTTATTCTTGTCCGTCTCAAGCTCGCCGCGATGAAAGATGGCCTGCTCCACGGTCACGCGCGACCAGAGCATCTGCGCGGCCTCCTTGAACTTCTGGTGCTCAAGAAGCTGATTGATGAGTTCCGAGCGGGGGTCTTCCGCCTCGTCCTCCTGCGCGGCGCGCGGGTCGGGCGGCAGCAGCATCTTGGACTTAATCTCTATCAGCGTCGCCGCCATCACTAAAAAGTCGCCCGCGATGGCGATGTCCAGCTCCTGCATGAGGCGAAGATAGCGAAGATACTCGTCCGTGATGCGCGCGACCGGTATGTCGTAAATGTTGACCTGCTCCTGCCGTATTAAATAGAGCAGCAGATCCAGAGGCCCCGCGAATTCGCCCAGAACTATCTTGAGCTCGTCGCCGCTCGCGTTGCCTGTGATTTCCGGCATAGCGCCCGCGACCTTTAAGGTCTGCTGCGCTTCGGGCGCTTCCGCCGCGCTCTCCGTCACGTCGCTCATTAGCTCTTCAGGATTAGCCGTCAAGTTTGCCTCTCTTAGTTACGGCGCGCTCCCTCAATACCAAGCCGCTCCTTTACCTCTTTGTAGGTCGCGCGCGCGACCACTCTCGCTCGTTCAGCCCCATGCGCGAAGATGCCGTCAAGCTCCTCATCACTGATGCTTCGCACTCTCTCCTGAAACGGCGTCAAAAACTCTATGGTAGCTTCCGCCAAATCGCCCTTTAGCTGCGCGTAGCCTTTCCCCGCAAAATGCGCCTCTATCTGCTCCGGGCTTAAGCCGGTCAAAAGCTGGTAGATGGTCAGCAGGTTCGTAATCGCCGGGCGCGTTTCGTCAAAGCGAATCTCCGTGCCGGAGTCCGTCACGGCGCGCTTGAACTTGCGGAGAATCGTGTCCGCGTCGTCCGTCAGAAAGATGCCGCCGTTCGAGTTCTCGTCCGACTTTGACATCTTCTTCGCCGGGTCATCCAGCGCAAGGATTCGCGCCCCGACCTTTGGGATGTAGGGCTCAGGGACGCGAAACGTCTCGCCGTAGTCGCGGTTGAAACGTATGGCCAGGTCGCGCGTCAGCTCAAGATGCTGCTTCTGATCCTGGCCCACGGGCACAAGGTCTGTTTTATAAAGCAGGATGTCTGCGGCCATCAGCACGGGGTAATCGAAGAGACCCACGCCAGCGTTCTCGCGCTGCTTTCCCCTCTTCTCCTTGAACTGCGTCATGCGCTCAAGCTCGCCCATGCGCGTCACACAGTTAAGAATCCATGTAAGCTCGGCATGCTCAGGCACGTCCGACTGCACGAAGACCGTCGAAACCTTTGGGTCAATGCCTGCGGCCAGATAGAGCCGCGCAAACTCGCGCGTCTTTTCCCTGAGCCGCCCCGGGTCTTGAGCCGTCGTGATGGCGTGCAGGTTGACTATGCAGAAGAAGCTCTCGTACTCGTGCTGCAACTCCGCCCAGTTCCGCAGAGCGCCAATATAATTACCCAGATGAAGATTGCCCGTCGGCTGCGCGCCGCTAAAGATTCTTTTCATCTTCGTTCACAAAGCGCCCAGATAGATAATTTTCAACGCAATCGGCAGAACTACGCGAAAGATTGCACTGAAGACGCCGGTGAAGACCGCTATGAAAAGCAGTATGAAGCCGAACTGTTCGAGCGCATTGATGGCCGACTCGAAGCTCGAAGGCAGAAGACTTCCGAGTATCTTGCTGCCGTCAAGCGGCGGAATCGGAATCAGGTTGAAGACGGCCAGCACCACGTTCATGAGAAAGAAGAATTGCAGCAACTTGGCCGCGCCGACCGCTATCAGCGAATCCGTAGTCAGCGGGATCACAGGCCAGGGCGTAGTCAGTCCCATCTCGAAAAGCACTCGAATAATAGTTCCCGCGACTGTCGCTATAATGAGATTGCCGATAACGCCTGCGGCAGAGACCCAGATGTTTGCGACGCGGCGATTAGTCCACCGGAGCGGGTTGACGGGAGTCGGGCGCGCCCAGCCGAGCATGGGAGCGCCTGTAAAGAAGGCTATCGTGGGGAAAAGCAGCGTGCCTATAGGGTCAACGTGCGAGACCGGATTCAGCGTAATACGGCCCTGCGAGCGCGCCAGGTCATCGCCGAAACGATTAGACATCCAGGCATGCGCCGCTTCGTGTAATGATAGCGAGAAGATGAACGCTACCATGTAAAGAATGAAATCCCCTATATTAACGCCGCCCATAAATCACCTATACCAAAGCCAGCTTTTCGGCCCTAAAAATTCAACCGCCAACACTAACACGCGCCTGTGCAAGTGTCAAAAAAGCGAGTAAGTCGAGCGATGAACGGTCAACCGTAGAACCAAAAGCTTTTAACTGCTCATAGCTTATTGCTCACTTCAACAGGATGCCTTGTATGCCTAGCGGCAGGCTGTAGACGGCTTCCGTCGTGGCCACGACCATGTCGCCCGTAGCACTGAACGCCAGCCCTATGACGTTCATTCCGGCGACGGCCATCTCAGCCCTTTCGCCGTCCGGGAAGATGCGGACTATGCCTCGCCTCCCGCGCAAGGAAGCTGCGACGTACAGATTGCCCTCCCGGTCAAAAGCCAGCCCCTGCGGCCTGCCCAAGCCTCTATAAAAGAGGCTCGCCTCTCCATTCTCGTCGATGCGCATGACGCTGTCGTAGCTTGAGACGGTCGGCCCCGTGACGTACAACTGATGGTCGGGGCCGAACGCCAGATGATACGCGGACACGGAAGGCTCAAGCTGCGCAAAGGCCCTCTCTTCGCCAATGCCGTTGACGCGATAGATGGTTCCAGTGCGGTCGCCCACATAAAGAATACCCTCCGAGTCGAAGGCAATCCCGGTCGCGACGCCCAGGTTCTGCGCGAAGACCACAGGCTCTTTAAAATGCGAGATGCGATAGACGGTTCCGTCAAGACGGCTGGACACGTACATCTGCCCGGCAGGGTCAAAGGCTATGCCCGTAGGGTTGGTGATATCGCCCGAGAAAGCATCAAGCTCGCCCTGTGTATCAAGGCGAAAGATGGAGACGGGAATCTGCTGCCCGCGCGAGCCTGAGCGTGTGACAAAGAGCGAGCCGTCGTCGGGGTCAAAGGCCGGATTTGCAACCGGATGTAAATCTTCCGCGAGCCTTGTGCCGGCGACGAAGCTGGCGGGCTCGCTAAGCTTTCCGTCATTGCTCAAGAGCACTTCGGTCTCGCCGCTCAGGCCCGAGTCGGGAACAATTGTCAGCACGCGGCGCGAGGAGAGTCCCACCACCTGGCCTATCGCAGCGCCAAACAAAGGATAACAGCCTCGTAAATTACTGGTATCGTAATCGCTGCATTCTATGACGACCTCTCCGCCCGGAATACCCGCCGCCGGGGTAACCCGCACAATACGCCCTGCCACGCTCATTCAGCCCGCCTTTCGATTTAATCAAGTTGCCAGCCATTCATCATACGATGGGCTGACAAGTGGTGTCTAACCTGCTTTATGCCCTGCGGACTCTCTACGGTAAGGGGCTTAAAATTTCGCCTCTTTTTGTGCTTGCGTGCGGGCTCGCTATGTTATAATCCGGTCTCAGTCAAGCCGATCCCGAAAATGCTCTTCCCGTAGGGAGCGATGCTTTTTGCGCCTGATAAATTTAGAGGCGCGGAGCGCTTGACCGGAAACCTACAGCACGATGCTCAAGCGACAAGGCGAAGAGTTTTCGCATAGAGCAAAAGAGAGCAGTCTCACAGAGGCGTCCGACACATCCCGCTCGCTACAATCTTCCTGTAACTACAAAGCGACAGCAAACAAAAGGTGGCACAGATGAGTCTAAAGACTTACGGGTCTTTAAGATTTAGAGCGAGGACTGTCTTTTCCCGGGAGGGTAGAAACCATCAGTAACATACACGGTAACACGCAGGGATTAAAGCAGAACCAGTTGCGCCGCATAGAAAAGCTCTACTCGCGCCGCATCTCGCCGCACCAGATTGTTACGCCTGAGTTCGCGCGGCAGCTTTCGGAACTCTCGCACGAGACGCGCCGCCAGATTGGCGCTCTGATAGACCGCAAGGGCTACGTGGAGTACGTCATAGTCGGCGATGCGCGCCGCATAGAGCTGCCGGATTTGAAGCGCACGCGCGTCGCCTCAGACCGTTTCCGCGGCCTGCGCTTCGTGCACACGCACCTGCGCGGCGAGGACTTGACGCAGGACGACCTGACGGACCTGGCGCTGCTGCGTCTGGACCTGATGGCTTCGGTAGATGTGGACGAGCGCACGGGTCTGCCCGGCTATGTGCGTGCTGCGCACCTGCTTCCGACCACTGCGGAAGAGCTTGACGAGGATAGTAACGCTGCCCCTTATGCTTTCCTTGCTCCGCAGATTCCCTCGCAGCTGGACGTGGATTTTCTTTCGCTCATCAACTCACTGGAAGAGGAGATGGCGCGAAACCGCCGAGCGGCGCGTCGCGCTGGCCTCAGAGACAGAACGATTCTGGTGAACGTCACCACGGGGTCAATCAGCGAAGCCGAAGAGTCCATGGCAGAGCTCAGGGAGCTCGCTACGTCTGCCGGGGTCGTAGTGCTTGACGAGATAATTCAGCGCAGGCAGGAGATTGACCCGCGCACAGTGCTCGGGCGCGGAAAGCTGGAAGACCTACTGGTGCGCTCTCTTCAGCTGGGCGCGGACCTGATTGTCTTTGACCGCGAGCTGTCGCCCGCACAGGTGCGCTCGCTTTCCGAAGCCACGGATTTGAAAGTTATAGACCGCTCGCAACTCATACTGGACATCTTCGCGCAGCGCGCACAATCGCGGGAGGGCAAGATTCAGGTGGAGCTGGCGCAGTTGAAATACCTGCTTCCCAGATTGATTGCCGGACAGGACTCTGCATTCTCAAGATTAGCTGGCGGCATTGGCGGTCGAGGCCCCGGCGAAACGAAGCTTGAGACAGACCGCCGCCGCGTGCGCGACCGCATCAATCGGCTGGATAAAGAGATTAAGGCGCACGGCATGAGGCGTCAGGAGCGCAGAAAGGAGCGCTCGCGCAGGGAGTTTCCTGTTATCTCAATCGTCGGTTATACGAATGCCGGAAAGTCCACGCTGCTCAACACGCTCACTTCAAGCAAAGTGCACGCGGAGCAGCGCATGTTCGCAACTCTTGACCCGACCTCGCGCCGCCTGCGGCTGCCGCGCGAGCAGGAAGTCATCATCAACGACACGGTCGGATTCATACGCGATCTGCCGCCCGATTTAATCAACGCGTTCCGCGCCACGCTCGAAGAGATAAGTGAGAGCAACCTGCTGCTCCTGCTCGTGGACGCGAGCAATACGCGCTGGATGCAACAGCTCGAATCGGTCGAGAGAATTTTGACCGAGCTTCATTACAACAAGATTCCGCGACTGGTAGTCTTCAACAAGGCGGACGTGGTAGAGCCCGAAGCCATGGAGGCTATCATTCGACAGGCGACCTTGAGCGGCGAGCGCGAATGCGTGGCCGTTTCTGCGCTTTCGACTCAATCTTTGCGTCCGCTTCTGGAGCGCGCCGGGGAGCTCCTGGCCCGTAATCTGATGGAGCAGCCCAGCTACATGCAGGCGGTGGATGAAGGGGAGGAAGAGCAGGCGGAGTACGCCGCGCAACATTAAGGCATGGCCAGTCGCCGTCCAAGATTCAATACGCGATTCAACACGATGCAAGACCTTGCATCGCGTTACGTTGTTCGTCCATTCAAATGGTTCCCCCCGCGCACGCGCTACGCCATAGGCTTTCTGCTGCTCGTCACCATCACCACGCTTCTCTTAATCAACACGCGCTCGCGCGTCAGCATAGAGCCATACAAGCCTGGAGACGTGGTAGTCCGCACCGTCATCGCGCCCGCAGACATAGAAGGACTGGATTTGACCGAGACTGAGCGACAGCGCGCGGCCGCCCGCCAATCAATCCCGCCCGTCTTCAGGTACGACCAGGCCACGGGCGAACAGGCCGCCGAAAGATTCCGCGCGGCGTGGGAAGATTTACAGAAGCAGGTGGACCCGCGCTCGCCGTCTACTTCTACCGATTTCAAGTGGAGCGGCTCAGGCGGGCCGGAAATCGCCCGCGTCATTATCGCCCGCCGCTTTGACCCGAACGACCTCTCGCGCATCACCCAGCTTCTGAAGGGCACCGGCAACGGGTACGTCTTTGACGAGCGCGATGCTGAGCAGCTCAAGGGCGAAATCTCGCTCGTCAATGCGCAGAGCCCGACCATGCAGTCCGTCACGCGCGTTCCGCTTGAGAGCATGCACTCGCTTTCGGTCGTCCTGCAGGATTTTCATTCAAGCCTCTCAAGGATGCCCGGCTGGACGCAGGAGCAGATTGCAGCGCTTGCCGCGGGCACCGTCCCGCTCGTAAAACCAAATCTGATTTATGACGCCTCAGCCACCGATAGCATGCGGGAGGAGGCTGCGAAAAGAGTTCCTCCCTCAGTCATCGCGCTTAAGCGCAATCAGGTGGTCGTACGTGAAGGCGACACCGTCAACGAGCACACGCTCTCACAGCTTGCGGCCATTCGCGCCTACGGTAGAACGGCGCGGCGCGCCAGCCACATCATAGGGCTCTTCTTCATCGTCGCGGCTCTCTACTGGATAGTCTGGAAGTTCACGGAGCATCGCGGCACTGTCAAGAATCTTTCTCTTTCGGCGCGCAGGGCCTTCTCGCTCATAGGCTCTGCCGTTGTGGTCGAGACTCTTCTGATGCGCGTGGGCTTCCTGCTCTCCGACAGCATAGCAAGCCGAAACATACGCCCCCCGCTCGATGACCCTACCATCTGGAACTTCGCTATTCCGTTCGCAGGCGCAGCGCTTCTGGTGGCGCTCCTGCTGGACACTCAGCTTGCGCTCATCACCGCGCTCATCACAGCGTTTTTCGCCGGACTCATCTCTCCCGAAAGCGTGCCGATGACGCTCTACGCCATGATTTCGTCGGCGGCCGCCGTGTACGGCATACGAC
Source organism: Pyrinomonadaceae bacterium (assembly GCA_036389875.1). Lineage (GTDB taxonomy): Bacteria > Acidobacteriota > Blastocatellia > Pyrinomonadales > Pyrinomonadaceae > JACVRN01. The sequence goes on along the minus strand of DASVVZ010000262.1, from coordinate 681 downwards.
GTTATAGAGAGCGCCAGTCCGTGACGCTCGGGGGGCTGATAGTCGGCGGGGCAAGCGCGCTCATGGCGGTGGCGCTTCTGGCCTTCGCGCAGCAGCCTTTGAAGCTCAACACTATCCTGCTGGCGGTGGGCTGCGGGCTGCTCGGCGGACTGCTGACGACTGTCTTTACAGCCGGAGAGCTTCCGGTATACGAATCAGGCTTCGGCATCCTGACGGACGTAAAACTGCTTGAGCTGTCGAACGCAGACCTGCCCGTGCTCGGTCAACTTGCCCTGCGCGCGCCGGGCACTAACCAGCATTCGCACGCCGTAGGCCAACTGGCCGAAGAGGCTTCGCGGGCGGTCGGAGCAAACCCGCTTCTGGCGCGCATAGGCGCTCTCTATCACGACATAGGGAAACTGGCTGCGCCGCACATGTTCGTGGAGAACCAGCAGGGAGACAATCCGCACGACCGCCTGCGCCCGACAAACAGCGCGCGTATTATTGTCAGCCACGTCACATACGGGCTGAAGCTCGCGAAAGAGCTAGGGCTCCCGAAACGCATAGCCGATTTCATCCCGCAGCATCACGGAACACGTACCCTTCACTTCTTCCTTCGCAAGGCACAGGCGCAGGCAGCCGATGGCGAAGCGATAGACGAGCAGGAGTTTCGTTACCCCGGCCCCAAGCCGCAGTTCAAGG
>DASVVZ010000261.1:0-4689 GCA_036389875.1 Pyrinomonadaceae bacterium | reverse complement strand
ATTGAACTCGTAGGAAATACGCCGCTCCTTCACCTGGCGCGTTTTGCCAGGCCCCCACTGGCGGACATCTATGCCAAGCTTGAGTTCATGAACCCCGGCGGATCAGTCAAAGACCGCGCCGCACTGGGAATGATTCTGGATGCCGAAGAGCGCGGGATGCTGCGTCCCGGCTCTACCATCATTGAGCCGACGGCGGGAAACACAGGCATTGGCCTGGCGTTGATTGGCGTGGCCAGGGGGTACCGCGTTATTCTATGCGTCCCGGAAGGTTACTCGCGCGAGAAGATGAAGCTGATGGAGGCGCTCGGCGGCGAGGTACAATATGTGACGGAAGAGGAAGGCATGCAGGGCGCTATAGACCGCGCTCAATCCCTTGCCTCCGAGATTAAAGACAGCTTCATCCCGCAGCAGTTCGAGAATCCTTCCAATCCCTGCTTTCACGAAAACACCACAGGGCAAGAGATAATTGAGCAGATGGAGGGGCGCATTGACGCGGTTGTCATAGGGGCTGGGACCGCCGGAACGTTCACTGGAATTACGCGCGCCGTCAAGAAGATAAACCCGAAGGCCTATTGCGTGCTGGTGGAGCCGGAAGGCTCTATCATAGGCGGCGGGTCGCCGGGCACGCACAAGGTGGAGGGCATAGGACAGGCTCAGTTCATCCCCAAAAACTGCGACCTCGCGCTGGCGGATGAAGTGATGATGATTATGGACGATGAAGCCTTCGCCACCGTACGCATCCTGGCTGAGACGGAAGGCGTTTTAGGCGGAGGCTCTTCCGGCGCGGCCGCTGCGGCGGCGCGGCGCGTGGCCGAACGCCTCGGCCCCGGCAAGCGAATCGTCACACTCTTTCCGGACGGCGCAGAGCGCTACATGAGCCAGGGAATCTTTGATTAGTTTTCAGGTTTCAGTTTTAAGCCGAGAATAATGGCCTGCTTTTAACTGAAAACTGACAATTGAAGACTTAATTATTATGGGTTTCGCAACAACAGCAATTCACGCGGGGCAGGAGCCGGACGAGGCGACCGGCGCTGTCACTGTTCCCATCTATCAGACTTCCACCTACGCTCAGGAGGCGCTTGGCAAGCACAAGGGCTTCGAGTATGCGCGAACGCAGAACCCCACCCGGCTGGCCATGGAGCGCAATCTGGCGGCGCTCGAAGGCGCTAAATACGGCTACGCTTTCGCATCCGGGATGGCAGCCATTGACGCCACGCTCCGGTTGGTCAAAGCGGGTGAGCACGTCATAGTTTCCGACAACACCTACGGCGGCACGTTCCGGCTCTTCAGCCGCATCCTGTCGAACTACAATATTGAATTCGATTTCGTGGACACTTCGGATGTCCTGAACGTGGAAGCCGCCATACGTGAGAACACGCGCATGGTCTTCATAGAGACGCCGACGAACCCCGTGATGATTGTCACAGACCTTCAGGCCGTCTCGGACGTGGCACACAGGGCAGGGGCGCGCGTCGTCTGCGACAACACCTTCATGTCGCCTTATCTTCAGCGCCCGCTCGATTTCGGCGTTGACATTGTGGTGCATTCCACTACTAAATACCTGAACGGGCACTCGGACGGCGTGGGCGGCATCGTCGTCTTGAACGACGAAGAGGATGCGCAGTGGATGGCCTTCGTGCAGAATAGCGTGGGCGCGATTCTCTCGCCCTTCGATTCATGGCTCGTCCTGCGCGGCACAAAGACGCTCGCGTTGAGGATGGAGCAGCACGACCGCTCGGGCCGTGCCGTGGCGGCGTTTCTGGAAGAGCACCCAAAGGTTCAGAAGATTTATTATCCGGGGTCTCTCTCGCACAAGCAACACGACTTGGCCAAGCGCCAGCAGAAGGGATTCGGCGGGATGGTCGCGTTCGACGTGGGCACGTTTGAGAATGCGCGAATTGTGCTTGAATCTGTTAAGCTATGCACGCTGGCGGAAAGCCTGGGCGGCGTAGAGACACTGATTTCGCACCCGGCCACTATGACGCACGCTTCCGTACTGCCGGAAACGCGCGCGCGGCTCGGCATTACGGCCGGACTCGTGCGCATCTCCGTAGGCATTGAAGATACCGATGACATCATCGCAGATTTGGATCAGGCACTGGAAAAAATATCGTAAATGGTTAATAGTAAATCCCGCGAGAAAGAGCGCCGCGTCTATTTAATATTAACTATTCACTAACCCTTTATGATCATAGAGCTTCACGCAAAGTCAGACGTCGGTCGCGTTCGCCGCGGGAACGAGGACAATTTTCTCCTGCTGGATTTGTCCAGCGGCAAATTCTGGACGCGCGAGCAAGGTGACGAGTCGCCCGAAGAGATGAGCCGCATAGACCTCGGCGGCAAAGGCATCGTGCTTATCGTCTCGGACGGAATGGGCGGCGCGCTCGCCGGCGATGTCGCGAGCCGTATGGCCGTCGAATCCGTGCGCGACATGCTCATAGGCAGCACCGACGATGACGAGCCGGGCTGCAACGACGACACCCCGCTGGTTGATTGCCTGCGCCGCGCGACGGGCTACGCCAACCTGGCCATTCACAACAAGAGCCAGGAGGACACGCGTTGTAGCGGCATGGGCGCAACTCTCACGGGCGCTGCCATCACGGGCGACATGCTGGATCTCGTGCAGGTAGGCGACAGCCGCGCCTACGTTCTCAGAAACGACCAGATTAAGCTCGCCACTAAAGACCAGTCACTGGTTCAGCAGCTGGTGGATGTCGGCCAGATAAGCGAAGAAGAGGCCGAGACTCACATGTTCCGCAACGTCATCCTTCAGGCCCTGGGGGCGCAGCGCGAGCTGTCGCCCGTGACGGGCCGCCTGCGCCTGAGGCGGGACGACATACTGCTTCTCTGTAGCGACGGCCTTTCCGGCAAGCTTCGCGCGGACGACATACGGCGAATCATCAAAGAGTCTAACGGCAATCTGGAGGCGGCCTGTGCCGCGCTCGTGGACGAGGCCAACAATCGCGGAGGCGAAGACAATATTACGGTCGTGCTGGCGCGCGTCACGGGCGACGAGATGGAAGAGGCCGCCGACAGCCGCATTACCATTGAGCTGCCGCAGCTTGAGGAAGACACCACTCTCGGAGACATGCAGGAAGACCCTACAGAGCCTCAATAGCCGGATAGCCTTTTTCGGATTAAATTCTAATTATTGACAACCGCCCCGGCCATCGGTAACATCCGCCCAGAGTTCTTCAGGCAGTGTCGAGAGGATTTCGGAATTAATACCTGCCCCCGTGCAAGAGGGCCAGGCTCTTTGAGTCATCTCGGTTCTACATCTCTTTCAAGTCTGGCGCGCCCTGGCATCGCGCGCATCAAGAGACTATTTTGAGCCTCTTCGGGCTTTATTGAATTTTCAATACAGACCTGAACGGTCGCCTTCCGAAGCCGCTCATGTAGTTCTGTCTTCCGAATGTTTCTAGATAACAGACAATGGGGACGCGCTCCATTTCGCCTCGCACGCGCCGCTCGACGGGATGCTTCCGCGAAGCGCGTGCATGATTATGCGTCTTCATTCAACGGGTTGATACAACCCCCGACCCCCTCTGCGCGCGAGCGGGAAACTTAGCCCGCAAGTCCCGGCGCAGAATGAGCTATGAGGAGGAATTTCCCAACATGATTCGACATTTAATAAACAGGAAACTGGTCATGCTTTTGACCTGCTGTGCTGCCGTAGCGGCGCTTGCGATTCCCGCAACGACCCGCACCAGTAGCGCCGACGACCTTTCAGGCATAGAGCTGATGCAGGTCACACGCGTCGCACAGGGCGGCGCTGAATACGCAGGACTTCAATATCTGACCGCACGAAGCCAGGGCTTCGTCAACGTCGCTCCGTTTGCCGCCGTTGGCCTGGGCACAGGCGGAGTAGTGGCGGGCCAGGTAGAGGTGAAGGTCAATCTCACAGACTACCAGGATCACGACCTTAGACGCCGGCTGGATGTTAGTCCGACCGGGCCGATAATGGGCAATACGTACATCGTCTACACAGGGACTCAGGGCGGCGGCATGTTCATGGGCAACGAGTTCCGCGTGAACGAGGTCTCGGCCTCGCGCCACTGGGCGATGATGGGCTTCGGAACTTTGAACCGCGCCGCCGACGGGAACCTGCGCGCTCTGCGCCAGCGCGACGAGATGTTCAACGGACAACCGCATTACGTGGTTGAAGTCAGCTTCAACCCCACCGACACGCTTCGCTACTGGATAAACAAGCGCACGTTCCTTGTGAGCCGCGTCATCTCGCGCTTCAACAGCCGCCAGTTGGTTGAAGAAGACCGCTCGGATTATCGCAAGGTAAGCTGCATGATGCTTCCCTTCCGCATCGTCACCAAGCTCTCAGGCCAGCGTCTCGCAGACCTGACCATTGACAGCTACGATATTCAAACGGTCGTCCCCAGCGCACGCTTTACCATGACCGCCGCGGGCGAATAGAGACAAGTTAAAATAAAGAGAGAGAGAAGCGGCGAAGACTTTAGAGCCTTCGCCGCTTCTCTCTCTTTCCCTGACAGACGCTTCTAGCTTTCGCCTTCCGGCAGTGACGGCATGCGCCAGTCCCTGCCTTCTTCTATGCGGCGCACGTAGATGGACGCGCCCTGTACTCTTTCGACCGTGACGCGCTCGCCTGCTCTGAGCGGTGATTCGCCTTCGGCCGGATAGGCCGTCCATGTAGAGCCGTAAACTTTGACGGCCCCT
>DASVVZ010000260.1:0-2853 GCA_036389875.1 Pyrinomonadaceae bacterium | reverse complement strand
GTTTCCCTTTCCAACCGAAATAGAAACGATTGACCCGGCCAACCTCTACTCGGAATCGGCTGCGCTCCTATGCGCCTACAATGTGGGCATCATCAACGAGCTTTTTGATGAGCCGGCCACGCTCACTGTATTAGGCAGAATGTCGACGGGCAAGTTTAATTATTGCATCAATGATACGCGCCGAGGGACGCCGTACGAGATAGAGGTAGCGCACGCCCAGCTTGAAATTGATAGCGGCTTCGAGGGGCAACGAATCTTTACTGTAGTTGAGGCCAAGAACGAAACCGTCAGCGACTTTCTTATCAGGCAGCTTTATTATCCTTATCGGTTATGGACAGGCAAAACACGGAAAGAGGTGGTGCCTGTCTTTATGACATTTTCCAACGATGTTTTCTCATTCTACGTCTTTCGCTTTGCGGATGATGGGCTATATAACTCTATTGAATTGGTGACACGTAAACGCTATCAGATCGGCGGGCGCGAAATTGAGCTTGAGGATATTGTGCGCGCACTTGGCTCGGCAACCACTGCCCCGGAACCACCGCATATTCCCTTCCCACAGGCCAACAGCTTCACTCGTATAGTTGATCTCTTAACGCATCTCTACGGCGCGGGCCAACTCTCCCAGGAAGAGATCACAACTAACCATGCTTTTGATTTACGGCAGACGCAATACTACACGAACGCCGGGCGCTATCTTGGCCTCCTTGAGCGACGCACCGCCGGAGATTTAGGCGTTTACTACACACTGACATCTACCGGCGAGCGCATCATGGGCCTCAAGAGTCCGCAACAGCGAAATCTCGCGGTTGTCGGAGCAATCCTAAAGCATCAGGTATTCAACGCGGCACTACGGCTGTACTTAGAACAGGCCGCGCGGCCAACCCTTGATCAGGTAGTAGAAATCATGCGCGATGCCGATCTCGGGCTGGATCGTGAAGGTACTACGACGATCCGTCGCCGGGCGCAATCTGTCCTTGGATGGATTGACTGGATCATGCGCCTAAAGCGCAGATAATTCGTCTCTCGCCTGACCGGCTCTTATTTTCTCTGCGTGTCTCTTGATAAAGATGGCGCTTCTCCTGTAACTTTATCGCCGGAAGCCGAAAGGCCGGAGCTTTATAAAAGCTCTTCAGTCGGGCTTATCTTCGGCTTTCTCCCGGTCTAAACAGACTATGACTTATCCCAGCGCCGTACGTATCGAACTGCCTATTTTAGAGGAACTCATCGCCACGGGCGGGCGCGAGGACGTGCGCTTTCTCTACGACCGGCTGGTGGCATATTTCCCTCAGCTCGAAGAAGGCGAGGCGCGCGCGATACAAAACGGCCACAGGGACCAGTGGCGCAGGCTCGTGCAGCGTGCGGGACGAGCCCTAAATGATAAACGAGAGATTGAGCGCCGCCAGGGTCTCTGGACAATCACTGGCGCTGGGCGAAAGCGCGCGGGCGAAGAGGCACAGGGCTTTTCGCTTGGCGATACCCGGGAGCCCCCGGCACGGCCGGCGCCGCTCACTCACTCGGACATACAGCAGATGCTTCTGGATATAGGGCGCGTGATGGGCTACGCCGCCGAGAGCGAGTTCGAGTATTACGATGTTGTCTGGCGTGTCTCTAAATCCAGCCCGCGCCTGAGCCACGTTTTTGAAGTTCAGCATAAGGGCAATATAGACGCGGCGCTCGCCAAGTTGAAGCGCGCCTACGAATCACAACGCTCCAAGCCTTACCTGATTGTTACGAGCGAGCGTGACACCACCCGTGCGCTGAAATCCATGAACATAGCGCGCACCGGCGCTTTTCACGAGATTGGCGGTGCGACCGTCATACTGAGCTTTGAACAACTCAGCCGCCTTCACCGCGCACTCACCTCGGTCGAAGACATCTTGCGGGAACTCTTCGAGCGATGACGGCCACAACGCCACTCAGAAATCAGTATCTTGAGATAAAGCGCCGACACTCGGACGCGCTGCTACTGTTTCGCATAGGCGATTTTTACGAAGCCTTCGACGATGACGCACGCATACTGGCGCGCGAGCTGGACATAGTGCTGACCTCAAAGCCTATGGGTAAGAACACGCGCGTCCCCCTCGCCGGAGTCCCTTATCACAGCCTCGAAAGACATCTGGCCACGCTCATCTCCCGCGGCCACCGCGTAGCCATCTGCGAACAGCTCACGGCCACGCCGGTCAAGGGAGAAGGGAAGAATCTGATTGAGCGCGACGTGGTGCGCGTGGTCACGCCCGGAACTGTTATTGAGCCCGGACTCCTGCAAACAAAGGCGAACAACTTTCTGGCGGCTTACGTGACGTACGGCAAGCGCGCAGGCGTCGCGTACGCGGACGTGACGACCGGAGAGTTCGCCGCCACCGAGCTGGATGCCGAGGGGGCCATAGGCGAGTTGCAGCGGATAGCGCCGTCGGAGCTTCTGATCCCACGCGACGGGACGGAGGCGGACAGCGACGCCCTGCCCGGCTTTGTCACGCATTGCCACGCGTCCCACTTCGAATACGAGAAGGCGCGGCGAGTCCTGCTCTCGCATTTCAAAACGCGTACTCTTGCGCCTTTCGGGCTTCAGCGATGGCCAATGGCCGCCGCGGCAGCCGGAGCCATCATCAGCTACCTGAATGAGACGCAGAGCGAGGTGGCGGGCCAGCTTGTACGCCTGACGAGCTATCATACGGAAAACTTCATGATGCTGGATGCGCGTACCTTTCGCAGTCTGGAAATCTTCGAGACTTCGTCAGAGACAGGCACGCTCCTTGACGTTCTGGATAGAACGCGCACGGCAATGGGCGCTAGGCTTTTGAGGCGCTGGCTGCGGCAGCCGCTTCTGGAAGTGGCTGAAATAATAGGACG
>DASVVZ010000259.1:0-2282 GCA_036389875.1 Pyrinomonadaceae bacterium | reverse complement strand
ACTAGCCCGGCCAGAATCTCCACCATGAAATAGGGCGAGACGTATCTCTCTCTTGCTGCGCCTGTAAGCTCGGAGAGAATGCTTTCCGCCTCCTCTCTTCTACCCGCCACGGCGTAAGCCTGGCCAAGTGATGCGCGAAGGCCTATGTCCCCTTCGTCAAGCTGCGCGGCCTTCTGGAACTCCGCCACCCCTTCCTCCATCCTTCCCAGTTGCAGAAGCGCCGAGCCCAGGTGCTCGTGAGCGAGTGTGAAGGCGTCGTTCACCTCAAGCGCTTTGCGGTACTGCTCAATCGCATCTTCATAACGCCCGGCCATGTAGTAGGAGACGCCCACGCCCGTGTTGATTGAGAGCGAGAGAGGGTCCAGCGCCTGCGCCATCTGAAGATTGACGATTGATTCGTTGTGACGACCCAGGGCCGACAGCAGCCGCCCGTACCATTGATAAGCGGTGGCGTAGTTCGGATTAAGCTCTATGGCGCGCTTGAACTCTCCCTCAGCGCCCGCCCAGTCCCATTCGAAGAACATGCGAGCGAACGCGAAGGAGGTGTGCGCCTCCGCCACCGTGTCATCTATCTCAAGCGCTTTGAGCGACGCGGCGATGGCGCGCGGGAAAGCGTCGCGCGGCGGCAGGGCAACGCCCAGCAGCGCGTATGAATCGGCCAGTCCCGAATATGCCAGCGCGTAGGCTGCGTCAGCTTCTATGGCCTGCTTGAAAAAAACCAGGCCCCTCTCCAGCGAGTCGCGCGAGCGCTTGTTCCAGAAGTAGCGGCCCTTCAGATAAAGGTGATACGCCTTCGTGTCATCCGTGTAGCGCTTGGTCAGCCGGCGCTTCTCTTCGCCCGTCAATTTTAGTTGCAGCTTCTCGGAAATCTCGTTGGCAATCTCTTCCTGCACCTCGAAGATGTCTGAGAGCCTGCGGTTGTACTGCTCGCCCCAGAGCTGCGCCCCGTCGAACGAATCTACAAGCTCGGTGGCTATCATCAGCCTGTCTCCGAAGAGCTGTAGCCGCCCGGTGAGCACGGCTCTCACGCGCAGCTCCTCCCCGACCTCTCGCGGGTCTGCGTCCCTGCCCTTGTAGCGAAAGACGGTCGAGCGTGCCATCACGCGCAGTCGTTGCAGGCGAGAGAGACTGTTGATGATGCTCTCGGTGATACCGTCCGAAAGGTACTCCGTGTTAGGGTCGCCGCCGATGTTCATGAGCGGTAGGATGGCTATGGAGTCTATGGCCTTCTTGCGCGGCCGCCTGCGCTTTGTGATTGAGCTTACAGTCTTGGAGACCGGCGGCGCGACCTGCCTGTCTCCATCAGACAAAGTCACGGACTGTGCGGACGCGCCCGAAGCCAGATGCGAGAGGTTCAGCTCGCCCGCGGACATGGAGCGATTAAGCTCCGTCTGAAAAGCCAGCCGCTTGCGCACCAGTCGTAGCTCGTCCAGCATCTCGTTGATTGTTTGATAACGGTCGCCCCTGTCCTTGGCCAGCGCGCGCAGGATGATTCGCTCCAGTTCCACGGGCACGCCTTCCGTGTAGAAGGAGATGGGCGGCGGCTGGCGCTCAATGATGGAGACGATCTGGTCTGTAGGCGTCTCGGCCTCGAAAGGCTCGTGGCCTGTCAGCATCTGGTAGATGACTACGCCCAGGCTCCATATGTCGGAACGAGTGTCAACTATCAGGCCGCGCGCCTGCTCGGGCGACATGTAGCTGACGGTTCCCACTACAAGACCCGGCTCCGTGTTGACGAGCGTCATGGCTTCGGGCGCGGAGAGGAGCCTCTCGTTCGATTTCTCGGTCAGCTTGGCCAGGCCGAAGTCCAGCACCTTCACATAGCCGTCGCGCCTGAGCATGATGTTGTCCGGCTTTATGTCGCGGTGAATAATTCCTGCTTCGTGCGCGGCTTGCAGGGCAGATGCCGCCTGTACGGCTATCTCCAGGGATTCATCTACGGAGAGCTTCTCGCCGTTGATTCGCTGGCGCAAGGTCCCGCCGTCCACGAACTCCGTGGCGATGAAATGCGTATCGTCCAGCTCTCCGACTTCATAGATGGTGATGATGTTCGGATGATTTAGCGCCGAGGCGGACTTTGCTTCCTGTATGAAGCGGCGCATGCGAAGTTGGTCGCGCGCCAGATCAACGGGCAGAATCTTGAGCGCGACCGTGCGGTCAAGCTGCGTGTCCTGGGCAAGGTAGACTTCACCCATCCCGCCTGTGCCGAGCAGGGAACGAATCTCGTAGCGACCTAGAACAGTACCTTCACCGATTGGCATTAGGGGCAGTCTTATGACCGT
>DASVVZ010000258.1:0-2785 GCA_036389875.1 Pyrinomonadaceae bacterium | reverse complement strand
CGCCCATCGAAGTCAATCGCGCCCTGACGGAGCATTCGCACGTCATACTCACGGGCGCGGTCGGCTTTCATTACTTCGCGGGCTTTACGGGCGGGCGCAAGTCGGTCTGCCCGGGCCTAGCCAGCGCCCGAACCGTGGAAGCCACGCACATGCTCGCGCTGGATTTCGAGCACGGCGGGAGACGCCTTGGCGTCGGCACGGGTCTCCTCGCGGGCAACGCCGTCCACGAAGAGTGCGAGCGCATAGCTGAGTCCGTCAACCCGTCCTTTCTCATCAACACGGTGGTAGACGAGGAGGGCAGCGCCCTGAAGGTTTACGCGGGCGACTGGCGCGCCGCTCACAGCAGGGCCTGCGAGGACTATCTTAAAGAGCACTCGCTTGAGATTGGTTCAAAACGAAAAGTGGTTATAGCCTCTGCCGGCGGCTCGCCCTGGGACATCAATCTCATTCAGGCGCACAAGGCGCTGGACATGGCTGCCCACGCGGCCCGCGAAGGCGGCGACATAATCCTGCTGGCGGAATGCGCCGACGGCTTCGGCCGCGCGGATTTTCTGAAGTGGTTCGAGTCAAAGGATTCCCGCGCGCTGGAAGAACGGCTCAGGCACGCCTATGAGGTGAACGGGCAGACGGCCTGGTCGCTTCTGGTCAAGGCCGAGAAGTTTCGCGTTCATCTGGTTTCGCGTCTCGCGGACGAAGACGTGCGCCGCATGCGCATGACGCCTGCGCGCAGTCTGGAAGATGCTCTGGCTCAGATAGACGGCGCGGCGGAAGGCTACATTATGGCTCGCGCCGCGTCGGTTCTGCCGAGAGTGGCCGCCTCCACTTGAAGAATCAGATTGATAGTCTGCAAGGAGTGCGGCTAGAATCTGTGCCCTGGGACGTTGCCTTCCTGAAAACGCTAAGTAGAGGAGAGAATTAATCGTGAAGATAAAAATGCTGGCGGTGTGCGTGGCGCTCTTAGGCTTGAGCGCGGTCAGTGTATCGGCGCAACAGGGAACGCAGGCCGATTCGGAATTGCGCGTGGCGCTCAGCGCTCAGCCCGTGGCCCTTGACGCGGCGGGGCGACAGGCCCTCTCGGCTCGCCTTGTCAGCACCACCCTACAGGGAACCGTGGACGCGCCTGTCAGAAATGCTCGACTGGTGATAGAGAATCGCGGCGCTCTCTTCTACACGTACGTCTCCGGCTGGGCCACGTTTTATGACGGCAACGGCGTGCGATGCGGCGAAGGGCTGTTCAAGGTGGATGCCCTGGCTGCCGGCGAGGCCGTGGAGACGGACATGCCCGGCGCGCGCATCACCTGCTCGCCCGTCTCCTGGCGCATAGTGGCGACCAATCTGCTGACGCGCACGAGCGAGACTGCTAAAACCCCTGAGCAGGCCATGACGGTGAGTTCATCCGAGCCTGCTGCGACGACCAATACGAGCGTCCCGCCGCTCATCATCAGCATAGACGGCGAAGAGCATCCGGTTCAGCTCAACAACCCGCTGGTCGTACGCATGGGCAACAGGCGAAGAACCATCATTGTCAGAACCGCTCCCTGACATTCGCCGCACTTTCTGAGAAACAGCTAAATCAGAGAGGCACGGGAGGAACTTCCTCCCGTGCCTCTCTGATTTAGCTGTTGAGCGATTTCGGCTACCCCTGCAAACCCTCATCGCCCAGTTACAATCAAATCGCAATCAAAGCTTCAGATGGCTTTCGACAACAGTCCCTATAATCGGTTGCATCAACAATAGAGTCATCCGCAAACAATCTCTCCCGGCGATGACTTTTGACCCGACGTTTTATCAAAAACGAAAGAGGGATTTTTATGAGAAAGCTTATGTTGACGATTGTGCTGGCGGCTATCTGTGCCGGGTCAGCTTTCGCACAGGCGCAGACGAGCGGCGAGGCTTCAGCCTCGGGCTCTGCTTCCCTGAGCCGCAACGACAAGAGCCTGAATATAGAGTCGGGCACGAGGCTCGCGGCTGAGCTTGAGAACACGCTTGACGCACGCAATGCACGCGTAGGCGACCGCGTCGTGCTGAGAACCACCGAAGCCATCAAAGAGAATGGCCGCACCGTGGTTAAGAAGGGCTCGCGCCTGATAGGGCGCGTGACGGACGTTCAACAAAGAGGACGCGGCCGCGCCGATTCCAGCGTCTCTCTTCTCTTCGACCGGCTGGAGAGCGGCTCGCTTGCGGCTCCGATTACGGCCACGATTAATTCCATCACGCAGGCCCGCGCCCGCGCACGATACGACGATGACCGCATGAGCGCGGAGTCCGAGACGCGCACAAGCTCTTCTGCGCGCACTACTCAACAGCAACGCTCGGGAGGCGGTCTTCTGGGCGGCGTCTCGAACACGGTCGGCGGCGTCCTTGACACCACGACGCAGACGGCCGGAAGCACCGTCAACGCTACGGGACAGGCTGTGGGAAACACTGCCGGCGGCGTTTCAAACACCCTCGGCGCTATACGGATTGAGCAGTCCGTCGGCGCGGATGTTCAGGGCGGCACGAGGCTCGCGCTCACAGGCGACAACCTCCGCCTGGAAAAGGGCGCGACGTTCCACCTCACGCTCAACCAATCTGCAAGCGTCAGAGGAAATCGATAAGAAGGTAAAGTGAACGAGCTAAAGGCAGGAGACTGCTAAGGAGGAGCTGCTTCTTCTTACCAGTCTCCTGCCTTTTACTTTTGCCTTCTATTCGTGCTGCGCGTTAAAGTATTGGGAGTAGAATTGTCCGCCATGAGCTATTTTATGGAGAAAGCAAGCAGGCGCGCGCGCACTGCTGCGTCCGAGCC
>DASVVZ010000257.1:0-2762 GCA_036389875.1 Pyrinomonadaceae bacterium | reverse complement strand
CGCTCGTTACGATGATTTAATAGAGAAGGGATTTGACGAGAAAGAGCTGGCCGAGCGCCTGAACCGCCAGCACAAGCTAATCTGCGCGGCAATTCGCGCCGGTCGCATAGACGATTTGAAGCGCATGAGCCAGCGCGAGGCGAGCGCCCCCGCCGCCGTAGCCGCGCCTGCCCCGGAAAAGGTCTCTGCTCCGCCTGTTAAACCTGCGCCGCTGGACGAATCAGACCCGCTGGAGATTCCACCGCTAGCGCCGCCGGTGATAAAAGCTTCGCCGCCCACGACGGCGCCGCCTCCTGCGCCTGGGCCCGTGTCGCCGCCCTTAGCGCACGAAGCAAAGGTAAAAAAGGCTGCGCCCGCACAGAAGGCTGCTGCGCCGAACGTGCGCGCCATATTGCAGGACGTGGTGGCGGACTTTGCGCGGGCCGAAGCGGCTTCCGGCGCAGGTATTCATCTAAGCCTCGTAGGCGAAAATGAGTTTCGCGGCGGCTCAACGGCCGTGCTGAAGATAAGGGTCGGGCGCGGCTCAAATGGCAGAGAAGCGGTCGAAGGCGCAGACATCACGGTTAAAGTACTGGGCTCTACCTTTCGCCCGTTAATCTTTCCTACGCGTACGGGGCCGGACGGCATAGCGCAGGTGCGCGCAGTTCTCCCGCACTTTAAGACCGGGCGCGCGGCCCTCCTGGTGCGGGCTATAGCCGATGGCTACGAGGCGGAGTTGCGTCGAATCATACAGCAGGGCTGAGGAAGCGAGACCTGGACTTTGCGCGTAACTATAAACGGTGAAGAGAGGGAGCTGCCCGACGGGATAACTCTGGCAGCCCTTATAGGATATCTAGCGCTAGCGCCCGACAGGCTGGCCATTGAGCGCAACCGCGAAGTCGTACGCCGCTCAGACTGGCCGCAAACTACTTTGAACGAAGATGACAGGGTGGAGATAATTCACTTCGTGGGCGGCGGAGCGCAGTTCAAAAGGTAAAGGCAGACTATATTAATCGTCAGTAGTAAGAAGATGAAGGGAAAAGTCATGTCGGGTTTAGCAGTCACGGAAAGCACAGCGTCGGATAGTTTTGAAGTCGGAGGCCGCACCTTTCACTCGCGCCTCATAGTGGGAACCGGCAAGTATCGCTCGTACGAGGAGATGAAGGCCGCTCACAGGGCTTCGGGCGCAGAGATGGTGACGGTGGCCGTGCGTCGCGTGCCGCTCGACCGCCGCGAGGAATCTTTTCTAGATCACCTGGACACGTCGCTCACCATTCTGCCCAACACCGCCGGATGCTACACGGCGGAAGAGGCCATACGCACGGCGCGTCTTGCGCGCGAAGCACTGGAGACAGACCTCATCAAGCTGGAAGTCATAGGCGACCAGGTGACGCTCTTTCCGGACAACGAGCAGACGATTGAAGCCGCGCGCGTGCTCGTCAAAGAAGGCTTCACAGTGCTGCCTTATTTCTCCGACGACCTGATCGCCGCGAAGAAGCTGTTGGACGCGGGCTGCGCCGCCGTGATGCCGCTGGCCGCTCCGATAGGCTCGGGTCTTGGCGTACAGAACCCCGCCAACCTTCGCATCATGCGCGAGCAACTGCCGGAGGCTACGATTATCGTTGACGCGGGCGTTGGCACGGCGTCGGACGCGGCCATAGCAATGGAGCTTGGCGCGGACGCCATATTAATGAACACGGCTATCGCCGAAGCGCAGGACGTGGAGAAGATGGCAAGGGCCATGCGCCTCGGCATAGAAGCGGGACGACTGGCCTATCTCGCGGGCCGTATGCCCAAGCGCCTCTACGCCTCCGCCTCCAGCCCGCTCACGGGAAATATCCGCTAAGGCGGCAGGCGCTTCGCGCTCATCTGTCGTCGCGTACATGGTGGCAGGGGCAGGCGCGGCGCAGATGTTAACTGCCGAAGAAGAATTGCGCGGATTGGCCGTGGCCGTTTGAAAGTCCGTGCTGTTATTGTTCGTATCCTGACATCCGTCCAGCTTTCTAAAATCCGCGTTCGTTGCGCTGGGCGCGGGAGCCGCCGCGCTGCCTTCGAAGCAGTTTGCGCTGCCGTAGCCTACGAAATCCTGCACGCCCGCGCCCGTTATGGGACAAGTGCTCGTTCCCAGGCTGGTTGTACTACTGACCAGAGCGACCTTTCCGCCGCTTGCGCTCATGTCAATGTTGCCGGCTACGTCTTCGTTTATCTCTACAGTACCGCCTGCTCCCGCCGCTTCCTGAACGAGCCTGTACTGGCCCGGCTGTAGCAGGCAGGTTCCGGCCGTAGTCGAGCTACAGAGATTGGTGACAGACCAGTTGCCGCTGGTACCTGTGGCAGACCTGTACTGCACAGACCAGCCTGAAATATCGACAATCGTCATCCCCCGATTGAAGATTTCGATAAAGTCATTTTTAAGCGCAGAGCCTGAGTTACCCCCGCCTCCGTACAACTGGCTGATGACGACGCTGGCCTGATCGTCGTTCTGTATAGTGCCCCTTCCCTGAGCATCCGTTATCGCGGCATTGGTTGCGCCGGAAAGATTAACGAAGAAGCTCTCATCCGCCTCGACCAGAACATCTCCGTTGATAGTGATGCCGATTGTTTTCGTAGTCTCTCCGGGCGCGAATGTGAGCGTCCCGCTCGCGGACGCATAATCAGAGGGCGATGTGGCCGTTCCAGCGGCCGTACCATAGTTGACGTTGACAGGCTGCAAGACCGGCATGGAAAGCTTGACGGTGAAGTCGAGCGTCTTTGTGCCGCTATTTCCTTCGGAGATGGAAGCA
>DASVVZ010000256.1:0-57245 GCA_036389875.1 Pyrinomonadaceae bacterium | reverse complement strand
ACCCTGTAATCGCCGAGGTGCTAGGCATCAAGCGCCATCAGATAGAAGGCGTTAGAGAGCCTAATGCCGACCTGGTTGAGAAGCTGGCCGTAGACGGCGATCACATCAGACGACTGGCGGAAACCTATCTTTCATACGGGGCGAGGCGCACCCAACAACCTTTGCCAATTAATGCTGAGCCCGCAACCCACAATGTTTTGGGTTGAATGGTTTGTGTCTGATAACGAAATGGATAGACGGCCTCTATATAAGGACGAAGGCATGAGTCAAGAAGAGCTGAGCATGATCTGCTCAATCTGCGCGTTGCGCATCGGCGACGAAGGCTGTTGGCATATTCCCGGCAGGAAGTATGAAGTGACGGCTCAGGCGCTGCCAGTGACCCCGGAGAATGAGCTGCGCTGCGCGGTCTTAAAGCTTCCGGGCGGCGTGCTCGAAGTCATTCTTGAAGTTGGCAAGATGACGCGCTTCATGCCGCCAGACATGCTTCAAGATCCTGAGCGAATGACGACGTGGATGAATAACTGCGTCACCTCTGTAAAGCAGGTGGTTGCTCGTCTCAGAGAGGACGACATCTTCGTTCATACGGACGCAATTGTGCTGCGCTTTTTGACCCCGGACCCGGATGATAAATGAAAGGAAAAGATATGCCCGCACCTACACCAGAAGAAATCACAGATCCGAAAGAGGCAGAGCTTTGGCGCAATCTAAGCCGGCTTTATGAGGCCTATAGCTCTGAGGGCTTTCGCTCCGATGTCGAGGCTGACTTTACCGAGCGAACCCTGAGTTTCCTACGTGTTCTCTCCATAGCACAGGGGAAGCTGGTTGATGGGTTCAATCTGTCACTCGATAACGAGTCGAAGAATAACCACATCATGCTTAGCTGCCCCCATTGTAATCAGAACTATGTAGCAAAAATCGGCAATAACCCGTTGGTCAGAGACGGCCTGACGATTACACCTCTTCCGCTCTCACCCGACGTTGAAGCCGAAGGCGAGCAATAGACGAAGAGACGCATGTTGATGGGCCGCGAGCATTGACGGTTAATTTTCACTGTGTTTTCAGAGCGCAGAATGAGCTGCATCGGTACTGACTGGATTTTCTGCTAAGGGCTGAAAACTTATATGGCGCGTCTTAAAGCACATCATCGGCGTAAAGAGCGCTCGCTTGACCTTCATCACAGGCGCCGATTCTACCGCGACCCATGGTGGGAAGTGGGCGACTTGGATGATTACGACGAAAGCCAGGCATGGCTCTGCGACTGCGGCGAATTCATTGAGAACGGCCTGCATTGCCCGCATTGTACCAGAGAGCCTCCCTGGGGTTGCCCGTGCAGTTGGTGCCAAGACGAGCGATACGATGAAGAAGATGGCTATTACGGCTACGGGCCTGATTTATATGACGAGTTGGGGATGTCTTCGGAGATACCATGAAGCCAGAAGAGAATAAGGAAATCGAGACCTACACTTGCGGAGAATGCGACCTGCCCGTACCGGTCGCATCCCCTCATCAGTCAACTGCCCAATGCGTTGCCGCTCTCAAGAAGGCCCTTAGGGTGTACAGGGAATTCACAAGCCTCGTCATCAACGGCACGCTTCAAGACCTGTTGCACTACAAAGACGCTATCGAGAGAGAGGTCGGAAAGGTGATGTCAGACAGATGAACAATTGTAAGAACTCAAGATGTCGCGAGCAGCTGCCTCCCTTTAGCCGCCGGTTTCTCTGCCCGGCCTGCACCCATCTGTCGCGATGGATGTTCGGCGCAGGAGCCTTCATGGTCGGCGCTCTATACGGTCTGTGGCGAATTGTCAGATTCTTCTTTTTGTGAGGCGTCAGGATGAATCCTTGCGAAGGCTGCGCATACACCGAAGGGGCTGAGGCTAATCGCGAGCCCCAGAGTCACCTGAAAGCCCAGCTCGCCCTGCTCGGCGGGCTGCCCTTCTACTGCCACCACGCGAAGGACGGCTCTCTGCAGGATCATCCGGCCATGACCTCTAGTGAGCGCCGTGGGCGCGTGCAGGCCGGGTTGCTGGTCATTTGCCGGGGTTGGAGGCGCGAAGTCGGGGCGCTCGCGGCGGAGGGCTATTACGGCAAGGCGCGCGGCATTAAGAAAGCTCTGGCCATCCTGGCGGTCGGTGCCCTGCAAATCTTCCTTACCACGAAAAACAAGAGAAAGAAGGAGCGCGCCGCTAAGAATCTGAAGAAGGCGATACTTGCGCTGAATCGTGAGGGTGGGTTCACGGAGACCGTAAATGATGAAGAATCGAATTCGAGAAGAAGCGCCGGTTCGTAAGGACGGCGACAACCTTAAGGGTCGCGCCTCAGTGCCTGTGGCTATCGGTGACGCACTTGGCGCGCGCATAGGCGATCGTCTCGTCTTCGAAGAGGGCTGCGAGACGGCCGTACAGCGAGCACTGCTGCGCGGAGGTCTCAAGTATTTCGTGGTCTACCTGGAGCGCGCGCCTGAGCCCGCTGTATCCGAGGAGACGTTGGGAGTGTTGGAGGAGCATCAGTACCTAGCCACGGCTTCCGGCATTGTAAAACCGCCCGAGCTTGAATCTTTTGCCGAAGCAGTCAAGAAGAAACAGGAGAAGCGTTAGGTCGCATAGGACTAAGACTTCATGGCTAAACACAAACCGGATGACGATCAACTTATAGACGGGCGCGAGCCGGGATTCTATATTGTTGACGAAGAGTTGATTGACGATTACGGCTCCGAGATCGGCACCCTGGGAGTCGCAGTCTACAACGTCCTCGTCAGGCACGCCAACAGGTCAGGCTCTTCATCCTTCCCGTCCTACCAGACCATCGCCGACAAGCTCGGCATCTCTCGCACGACGGCCATCAATGGCGTGAAAATCTTGATAGAGCACAAGCTAATCAGGAAGGAGGCGCGCACGGACGAAGCGGGCGATGCGGCCTCGAACAACTACAAGATCCTGCACATCAAAAAGCGCCGCGCTCAGTCCGAAGAGGTAGTACAGAATCTAGACCACCCCCCAGAGAAACTTATCAGACGCGGTAGTACAAAATCTACACCACCTAGTACTGAATCCGCACCACCCCTGATACAGATTTTAGACCACGGTGGTACAGAATCTGTACCCGAACTAGATACATCTAACCAGACCCATTTGAACCAGACACACACACACGGCGCGCGAGCGCCTTCCGCAGTCGGGCAGCAGAAGTGTGTGTGTGCCACTCCACATCGCTCAAAGCTCTGCGACGAAGAGCGCATCCGCATCGCCAGCAACATGCCCGGGGTTCGAAGCCCAGAGCGTTATGCGATGACGCTTGAAGCACGCAGAGGAACCTACGACTCTGTCTTCCTCAAGCGCAAACGCGAGCTTCAAAAACCAGCTTCCACCGAGCCCAAGAGGGATACGAGCTGCTGCCCGGACTGCAAAGGAAAGGGACTCTACTATCCCGCCGGCGACACCCCTGAAGGGAGATTGCAGGGGGTTGCCAAGTGCGAGCACCCACGACTAGAGGCAGAGCTTGAGCGCCTTGAGCGTGAGATCGAAGAAGCCAAACTAGAGATGAACAGAACATGATCATAATCAGGAAAAAGGTCGTCGAGAAGCGTAATGACGGATCGCCTTACCGCGTGAGCCGCGCGACCATTGAAGTGACTGGCTACTCGGATGAAATCCTGCTCGCGGCCATCACGGAGGTTCTGGAGAGGCTGACTGAATATCACGTCAAACCCAACACAGTTCGTATCAAGGGAGCGCCGAAGAAAAGGATACGAAATCGATAGGAGTGGGGAATGTCATTCACCTATTTACATATCAGCGAGTTGATTGGACGCCTGACCATGATTCAAGAGCGTTATGGCGACACGGTTGTTTTATACGAACGCCTGGTCTGGGGCTCTCTCGCTCTACATGCGAAGTCCGAGCTTGAGGGCACTCATAAATGCGACCTGAAGCCAAGCACCAGGGACGAATACAAAGCCAGAGCGGTTGAACTCATAACTGACGCGGTCGCGGAGAAAGGCTATTGCATTGTCGAGTGCTCTTTCCTGTACGACCACTTCTCTCAAATCTATGAGGGCGGAAATGTCGCGCAGGCAGCTGAGGAACTGGCCCAAGCGGCTGATTTGATGTGGTCGTTTATTGATGACCGAACGCGAGTTCAATACAACAAATCTCGCTTCTAAGATAGGACGTACGTAGCCGGCGAACCCAAAACATCTATGCAGCAGAGCCACCTATTCGGCGACCCCCTGACTAATGAACCACCGGCTCAGGTCGATGCGTCCGGGAAGAAAAAGAGAAAGCCTACCAGGCCGAACGGCTACGCCGCGAAGCCCGGCACAGGCCCCGAGGGCGAGACCTGCGGCACATGCAAGCATCACTGCCAGCTCCGATACTCGAGGACCTATCACAAGTGCGGCCTAGTACGACACCTGTGGACTGGCGGCCCGGGCTCAGACATCCTCGTACGCTCGCCAGCATGCAGGAGCTGGGAAGCAGGCGAGGGACGAGTGATAACGGCGGTTAAATGATCCGTCTCATAGCGGATAGCGACTAATGCTGCCTCTTGCTCAGAGAGTTAGAAGATTCGATGGCGATTGCTTCAAAGCATGCATGGCCAGCCGCTTCGAGATGCCTGTCTGGGAGATGCCGGATTACGTGCCGAACACGCCGGAAGCCCTGCAGATCTGGCGGGAATGGCTTAAGCCCTATGGCTTCGGCCTGGAATGGTACTACGCGAAATACAACGATGCCCCACGAGGGTTTTCGATTCTTGTCATCCGCAGAAATGGCTTACTGCATAGCGTAGTCTGTGAAGATGGGGAGTTAAAGCACGACCCGGGCTTTTACCTAAAGAGTCTGGAAGGAATAGAGAAGGTTCATTGGTTTGTAATTACAGTCCTGGATCCTGCGAAAGTAAGGAAGTGATGAATTTGAGGTTATAGCGATCGCCGAGAAGCACGCCCGCGAGCCTATGAATCTTGACCGGCCTTGACGCTGAGGCATGGGGAAGCGGAGTGGCCTTACTTTAAGCGAGTTGTTTATCAACAAGTTAATGTTTTCATTCAATCTGACCGTCAAGACTAAATCCTATGAGAAAAAGCCAACTCACCAGAGACATCAATTTCACGACTCGCGCGGTCCGGCTCAATAAGTACGGCCTCGTTATTTCATACGAAGTGTTTAATTTTAGCTGGCAGAACTCCGCTCTGTTTCAGGCACTAACACGACTCAAAATATTTTGAGTCACCTCCCCGGCGAGATACTCGGCGGGCACAAATTATGGAGAAGACAATGAACAAACAAGCAACAAAGCAAATCGGCACCCCTCTTCAGGATAGAGTCATCATCCGTCGCGCGGATGAGAGTGAGGAACAAAGCCTTATTGTCATACCGGATAACGCCAAGGAGAAGCCGCTGGAGGGTGTCGTGGTGGCTGTGGGCGAAGGCAAGCGCACCACCTACTGGTTCTACTCACGATTGATATTGACTTTGGCTGTCTGGGGCTTGGCCTATAGACGTATGGAACATCGCCCATCATGGAGGGATATTGGGCGCCGTAAGCGCGACGGGGCTACGCTGGCCATCCGGCTTCTGGAGCTGAGGGACGCCGGTTTTAACTGGCTGCGGATGCGTCACAAAGGAAAGGTCTAAGGCAATGGTGAGAGCTTTAATCGCAGTGGCCATCCTTCTTGTTGCCCTCCTACTGGGTCAGCACTGGGGCATAAGCTGGAAGGTGGGTTTCATCACGGTCTTGATTGTTATAGCTACTGACGTCTGGAACGGTGGTCGATAATGAACACAATCACTATCAGCTACGAATGCGTCAGGTGCCACTACAAAGGCGAGTTGCCCGTGCCGGCCCGGCCGCGCTGCGTCAAATATGCGACATGGGAAAAGCAGATCATGCGTTCGGTCGGCGCGCACCACCTGCTTCATTCACCCGGCTGCTCTTCTAAGACAATGTCTTTGAACATCCCTGTCCCTGAAGGCAAGCACGTAGGAGGAGCCTGAGGATGGCCAGACCTCCGATAACACGCCTGAGCGTTGAATTCAAAATCGGCGACTCAGTAATTTACCGGGACTTTACTTTTCGGGCGTGGCTGCCGGCGCTGGAGAGCCTGGAGAATTACCGGGAATGTTTTCTCAGAGCCTACGAGGACTGGAAAGAGGTAGTGATTAAAGAGATCGCGGACTCCATAAAGGGGCGCGGCGACCGCAGCGTAGAATACGACCCTGCCACGCCCGGGGCCTACCTCCTTAAACTACATCAGACTGAAGGTGAAAATGGGCGATAGCCTCAGGGACAAACTCAGAAAGATCAAGGAGCTGGCCGAGCGCGGCACCACTCACGAGAGGCAGACAGCGGCAAAGATGCTTGAGAGACTGCTCATAAAATACAGCATCAGCATGGAGGACCTGATTGCCTCCGAGCCGAAGCTCTACCAGTTCAGCTTCAGCCGCAAGCTGGACCTCACGCTGTTGGTCCATATTATCGGCAAAGTAAAGATGACTGACCAGGTCGAAGTCAGGCGCTTCAAGGGCAAGCAGAAGAATAGTGTCTGGGTTGAGCTTACTCCCGCCGAGCGCGCCGAAGTGGTTCTGCTCCTTAGAACCTATAAGAAGGCGCTCAGGAAAGAGGAGGAGAAGCTCCTGGACGCCTTCGTCATCGTCAACCAGATCTTCAACACGAACCAGTCAGCTAAGCAGCCCGAGTTGACCAGGGATGAGATTCAACAGCTAGATGCCACGCTGCGCATGGCGCAGGGGATATCCCCCGTGCGCATCCCGCGTAAAAACAGGATGCTTAAGGCTAACAATTCGAAGAGACGGAAGGTGGAGAATGACAACAACACCTGAGCAGGAGGCCGCGGCAAAGAAGGTCATAGAAGTTTCGATGCTCATGCAGAAATGCATTCGCGACGCGGAGAAGCTGGGCCTAGACGTATCGGTCAGCGTGTACGGCGATCCTTCAAAAGTAGAAACGAAGGTTCGTCTGATTGAGCGCGTTGAAGTCGCAGCATTTCCACAGGAAGGGAAAAAGAATAGATGAGTGATTCAAATGGAGTTCTTCCAGAACTCTTTGACCTGATTAAAAGCGGCTACGCCGGGACCCTGCCGAATGGGAACATCGTAGACCGACGCGAATTTCCGGAAGCCGTCCCTGTAGCTAAAAACAGCTTGTTCGGCGCACCAGAGCCATTACCAATTAAATGTAGTCCGGAGGACTGCAAGCACCTGAACTTTATGGCCCAGGTCAACGTCGCGCGCATCATGGATGAAGGGGTTGCGGAGACTGAGCCGGCCTCGCACTACTTCGCCGACATTACAGTCAGCTGTGATCAGTGCGGCATGCCCTTTCACTTCGTCGGACTTCCTTTTGGCCTCAGCCCTCATGAGCCCATGGCTTCGCCTGACGGCCTGGAGGCGCGCATGCCGATTAAGCCCGGGCCTCTACCCGTGTGCAGCGGTAAGGCTCGCTTCGACGTCTTTTAATATTGGAGCACAAGATAATGAGCGCAGGAAAACCGGAAGACAAGAATGAAACCGAGAGGGTAGAGCGATTGAAAACCGTTTCAAGCTCTCTTGTCGCCATACTGCCGCAAGGGCAGGTCTCCGACTTTACATTCATATCGCCGGACGTGCTCGGCGGTTGGAAATATGTACAAATCTCGCTTGACCAGGTCAGACTCGAGACCACCATCCGCATTCTTGAATCTCACGTTGAAGGCGAAACGCTCGTCATTGATTCAGCGCAAATCGTAGAAATGAGTATCTGCTCGGCCCCTAATCCCGAGGAGGATTCCCTAGATGCCCGGTCTTAAAATTAGATCGACATGGGTTAAGGAAGGAAAATGTTTCGACTGTGGAGAAGAGCGCGGCCCCAAAGGGACCGGCACACGCTGCCAGGCCTGCGCCCAAGAGCATAGCAATAAACAGAAGGTTCGCAATAAAGCAAAGCGCGCCCGCCGTAAAAAGCTGGGCCGGTGCCTCGAATGCGGTAAGAAGCTTAAGGAGGGAGAGGTCTCCCTCTGCGCGGACCATCGGAACCTTAAAGGCTACTTCGACCGAAACTATTACTCCAAGGTGACTGCCTAGCCACCGGCGTAGAGTTGTTTTCGAGGTTGTTTTCGAGGTTGTTCACACACGCCCAGCCACCCCTGCCCACATAATGCAACCCTACCCGCGGCTGCCATCTTAGGGGCTGACCAGCCGCGCGAGCCCTTGCGGGCGGGCCTTTCCGGCTTTGCCCGCAAGGGTACCAATTAACCAAATGTGAGGGGTGCGTAAATGCTAACAGCTGTCTTAATCGCAACACTTTTCATTGCCGCCGCGCTTACTTCAGGTCAGGCCATGGCATTAAGCATTGCCGGCGCCGTCTCAACCGGCATCGCCTGGTTCGTCAATCGGGGACTGCTCCCGAAGAGCTGGAATCTCACGGACGAGAATGGCCGTTTGCACGGCAGGCCCGCGCTCTTCGTGGCCCTCGTGATAAGCGCAATCGTCTCACTGGTGGCTCTCTGGTTGACGGGCGACGCGGACCTCCACGCGATGGTGGAGGGCAGGCAGTTCAACCTGTCGAAGCTGTACACCGTCGGATGGGCCGTCTTCGGCATCGCCACCCTCGTCTTCAAGGTCATCTTCCCTGACTCGGGGAAATCTAACGCCACAACTTAAAGGAGAATCGAAGTGAAGATATTTTCTCGGATATGTATTCCAGTCACCCTCTCCCTGATTGCCCTATTCAGCATTGGATGCGGCGCCCTGGACAAGCTCATTGCGGTCTCCGATCTCGGCCCGTCGGCGGTCTCGCGTATGAACATAGATGAGGCCACAAAAGAGAAATGGTCCGGAGGCTTTCGCCGCACCAGCAATTCACTGCGCGGCTATCGTGCCGCCGATAAGTCCACCCCCGAATTAAAGAGAGAGGCCAAACGCCAGCTCGCCTCCGACATCGCGCAGGTTATCTCCGACGATTTTGTCCAAAGTAACAACCCCACGGCCGAGACGTGGAAGAACGACATCCTGGCGCTCGTGCGCGCCTTCGTAGGGCTGCCGCCGCCGTCTACGGCGCGCGCGTTGATGAAGTCCGTGCCTGCCGCTGCGACTGAGGAGTCAGATGGCTTGAATGTGAAGGAAGCGGACATAAAGAGGCTCGAAGATCTGCTGAAGAATCCGCCTCAGTAGGCCGGAGCGGAGGCCCGGCGGGCTGGTTGCACAACCCGCCGAGCATGTCACGCGACAGACCCGGTTAAAGTATCCGTCGCGCAACATGAAGGAGATTAGCACGGAGCCGGAAAACTTCAACCTTGCAGTGGCGGAAGAACATTATGCAGGCCTTACGAGAGATTACTACTCGGGTTTATGCGCCCCCGCAAGCCAGTGACGACAGCAGAATCAGCCTCTCGATGCTTGAGCGGCAGCAGGCCGAGATAGAATGCCGGATTTTTAACCTGGAAGAAGAGCGCCGCCAGAGTGAATCGGATGGGGCTGGCTAAACCTAATGCTGAGGAAGTATGGGCCGTCATCCTGATTATCATTGGGGGCCTCGGCGGCGGCACTGTTGTCGTCACGTGGGTGGGCAGGAAGCTGTGGGCCTGGTTTAAGGGGGTCCGCGAAAGACTAAAGGCCGGAGACGAGGCGCGCGCGCGCGAGCTTGAAGACACGGTCGACGCCAGAACCGAGGGGGCCCGAAAGATAGCCGCGGAGAGCCAGGAACTGGCAGACCTGCGGTCCCGGAGGTTGGAGGACATCAAAGAAGAGAATGCGGAGCTAAAGCGCCGGAATGAGGAACTGGAAAGACGAGTTGAAGAGGCGGAGAAGGAGCGCGACCGCATAAAGAAAGAATGTGATGAGAGGGATGAACAGGCCAATAGCGCAATCAGAAGCGCACTCAAAACATTCAGTGAACTGTCTCAGAGGGTCGCGGAGCTTGAGAGGTGGCAGCGTGAGCAAAGAGCGAAGAAGAGGACTGATAGTAGATGACACCGATGAGACGCTGGACCTGCTGCGGGATGCCACGCGCAGCTGGCCCTGTGACATAGACTTCTTCGATAACGCCTTCGACGCGAGCATCAGTCTAATCGCGCAATTAAAAGATCGTAATCACGTCGATCCCCGCCTCAGGACTCACCCCTACGATTTCTACCTGCTCGATCTTGCGATGAAAGACGCTACCGGCTTCATGGTCGCTCGCATCCTTCGTGAATTGGAGCGGGAAATCGGCATCGCGCGTCCGGCCATCGTGGGCGTCGTCACGGCCTTCATGGAGACGGCGGAAATGTCCTCCGAGTTCCAGAAGTACGACATCCGATTCCGCATGACAAAGCCAATTGAGATTGAGGAATTGACGGCCGTAGTCGACGGGTGGCTCTCGGCCCTCGGCAAAAGCGAGGCCCCAGAGGGCTAACTATGAAGGGCTGGCTGATAGCAGCGTCATGGGCCTTCATCGTGCTGGTGACGCTCGGAGCGATTGCGCAGCCCCTACTACTTCTTTTTATGGAGAAGCGAATGAAGCGTAAGTGAATGTTTTAGTAAGCCTGGCAAAACTTGAGAGGCCGCTCCCTCCAGGACTGACGGTTTGCCGGGGCGCCGGGCATGAATAAAAGCCCGCGCCCCTTATTGCTTAATGACGAAGCTAATCGAACTCAACAGGCCTTATCCGCCACCCGAGATGCACGAGCCAGGTGATCTGTGGAAGCCCGCGCCCGAGGTCTACGATTGGTTCCGCAAGGCTGTAGTTGACGAGAAGGGCCCCATCCACAACCCCGAGCACACGCACCTGAAGTACGCCAAAATCGGCGTGCTGTGGTCTAGCGTCTGGGAAGGAAAGGGAGGAGTCGAAGTAATCGGCACGGCCGAGATTCTGAGCTTTCGCGGCAAGGCGCGTCAAAAGGCCCGCCAGGAAATCCCCTTCCGCCAGTGGTTCGGCAGTGCTTATCTTACCTTCGACTTCCTGATCACCCTCTATGCCCCCTTCTTCGCGCGCGCGGACGACTACACATATTGTTCGGGGGTAGAGCACGAATTCCTCCACTGCGGGCAGGCAGTCGAGGACGACGGCAAGACCAAGAGGTGGAAAAAGGACGGCTCTCCCATCTTCGACCTTCGAAGCCACGACGTTGAAGTCTTCGTCAGCGAGTGGCGGAGGTACGGCGCGGGCGCTGCGCGTGGGGCTTCGCGTCAACTGGCGGAGGTCGCAGGTCTTGAGCCTGAGGTTGGAGCCTCTCAGGTCCGCGCGGCATGCGGGACATGTCTCAGGCTGGTGGCATAACGCAGGACTCAAAATATTTTGAGTCGAGGAGAATGCTAAGTGCTTACAACTGAAGTCATGCCGTTTAGCAGCGTGAAAGTCACAGCGCCTTTCACCGTGGAAGCGAAGCTCTACGTCAAAGCAGACGAAAAATGCGCACTGGACGGCGAGATGAGACAGCGTTACTTCGACGATGACGCCGAGGTGCTGGTGCTGATTGATAAGGAGGGGGCGGCTTAAGACATTTTGAGTTGCCCGGCAGGTGAAAAAGGTGGCGGAGGAGAAAAAGAAAAAGAGGCTCAATGTCGCGCAGAAGCGCTTCGTCGTGCGATGCCTCGCGCAGTTTATGTCTCCCACTGAGGTGGCAGATCTAGTCGAAGAGGATCTCGGCGTTGAGATGTCGCGCCAGGCCGTCGAAGCCTATGATCCGACGAAGTTCATGGGCCAGAAGCTCGGCGACGAGTTGAAGAAACTGTTCTGGGAAGAGCGTAAGAAGTTCGTTGATGACGAGTCGAATATAGACGTCGCGCACAGGAGCTTTCGCCTCAGGGAGCTGGGCAAGCTCTACCGCGCCGCTCTTAAAGACGGCAAGGATGTGATAGCCGCGCAGCACCTGGAGCAGGCGGCGAAAGAGCGCGGCGGCCTCTTTACGAATACGAGAAAGTTGAAAGTTGACGACAAGCGAAAAACGCTGGCTGACATTCTAGGGGTCAAACCTGAAGAGATCCCTGATCGCGTTAATTGATGCAACAGCTTTCACGCACAGAACTGTTCGAGCGCATCATGGCGCTTCCGCCTGATCTTCAGGACCAGGCGATTGATATTGCCGTCGAACTCTACTCGGAAACTAAAATCAACCCAGCTACCGGTGAGGAGGCTCGCAAGGTTATCCTCTCGCCTCTGGCCTGGGCGATAATGTATCGCCAAATAGAGGGGCAGGCCTTCTCCCTCGACTATAAGCCCGCGAGCGAGACGGAGCCCGCGACAGGTTACGAGCCTCTCAGGGAAATCTACGATGACGACCACCCTTTCATAGTCGTCATGAAGCCCGCACAGGTCGGCGTCTCAGAGCTCGCCATCACCCGCGCCCTTCACGCCCTGGATATAGGGGCACAATACTGGAAGACCAGCAATGACGGCCTTAACGTAGGCTACCTCTTTCCCACGCAGGAGGCGCTCTTCGATTTCTCTAAGGAGCGTATCAGCGCCCTCAAGGACGAGTCGGAAAAGCTCGATAAATTCTTCGATGACTACGACGACGTCAGGTTTAAGAAGGCTGGTAAAAGCTACTTCTACATGCGCGGCGCGTGGTCTGTTAAGGCACTGAAATCCTTCAAGGCCGACGTTCTCATACTGGACGAGCGCGACGAGATGCTGCCCCGCGCCGTGGCCCTTGCGGTCAAGCGCCTGCGCCACAGCCAGGTCAAGCGCCAGTTCAGGCTCTCCACCCCGACGTTTCCCGGCTTCGGAATTCACGACGATTATTTGAAGTCCGACCAGAGGGAATGGGAAGTCAGGTGCTCGCTCTGTGATGCGTGGAATACGTTGAGCTTCCACCGGGACGTTAAAGTAAACGGGGCCGCCTATGACGAGTGGAAGAAGTGGGATGAGGAGCGGATTCATCAGGGAACAATCACAGTATCTTGTCCCAATTGTAAAGAGCCCATGCAGGACGCTGACAGGTTCGGCCCAGGCCGCTGGATCGCGCGGCACCCCGAGATCACGCGCACCCGCGGCTACCACGTACCCTGGTTCGCCTTCCCGTCAGTCTCGTTAAGAGAGCTGTGCATCTCCTCCATCAGCACGGACCCGGAGCAGATAATTGAGTTTTACCGCTCCGATCTCGGAATCCCCTATGACGCTGCCGACAGCCGCGTAACAGAGGCCATGCTCAAGCAGTTGAGCGCCGATCTTGATAACGGGCTCCTCCCCGACGGACCGTGGCGCGACGTCACGATGGGGGTAGACGTTGGCGCGCACTACCACTACCGCATATCAGGCACAGGGACAGATAAGAAGCGTTACGTGCTGGCGATGGGCTCTGTCAATAGCTGGGACGACCTGGACGATCTTATGGTCAGGTACAAGGTCCGCCACGTCGTAGTTGACGCGATGCCGGAGCTGCACGGGGCGGAGGCCTGGTCGCAGAAGCACAAGGGCAAAGTCTTTCGCGCCTTCTACAAGGATCTGAAGGGCGAATTGTTTAAGCTCCCCTCTGCGGAAGAGAAGGAGATGCACGGGATTAAGGTGAGTAAGCCAAAGGTACTCAAGAAAGACATCGTCCAAGTCGATCGCACCATGGCGATGGACACAATTTACAACCTGATCGCTGGAGGGCGGGAGGTCTGGCCGGCAGCAGTGCATAACGACTCCGAAGTCATCGCACACATGAGCGCCCCCGTGCGCAAAGTCACCACGAACGACGAGGGACAGCCCTTCGCAACGTGGGTGCATACGAAGCCTGACCACCTGTTCCACGCGGCCGTCTACGACCTTATAGCGCAGAGGACGCTGCCCCGCCACATACCGGGCGCGCTGGTCCAGGGCAGCACCAAGATTCCCATGTAGGAGGCTGAAGATATGAAGGTCAACATGCTGGGCCTGGCGGGTTGGGAGCCGTTTTCGGATGGCTCTTCGGAGAATGTGCTTGGTAATGTAAAGCAGCCCACCATTAACGCAAAGAAGCGTGCCTCCGCCTCTGCCCCGGCGCTCGACACCTACGGCTTTGCGCGCAGCGTCTCCGGTAGTTCCCGCGTTACCTACGACACGCCGCAGGATATGTTTGCGAGCGCCCTCCAGACGGTCGCGCCCTTCAGCGCCGACCGCTACTGGCGCGACCTGGTGCTCGACAAAGACCCCATGAGCAAGATTAGCCCGTGGAAGCTGATGGAGCTGATGGCGGACGTCTCCCCGGAGATTTCCCGCGCCCTCTCGGACTTCGTGCTGATGTGCAACCCCGGCTATGAGGCGCGGGCGGTCAGGCCCGGCACGGATGATCAGGACAAGGAAGCGCAGAAGGAGTTGGATTCAATACTTGCTACTTTGCGCAAGCTGTATGGCTCCCCGAAAGTAGTAATCGACAGGCTCTTCACGAACGCCGCACTGCGCGGCGCCTTCTTCTCCGAAGCAGTCCTTGATGAGGCGGGCCGAGAGCTGGTAGACCTCGTCACTCCGGATCCGGCTTACGTCGCCTTCCGCCGCGTGCCTGATCCCATTCGAGGCGCTGTCTGGCAGTTAGGGCAGTGGCAGAACGGGCAGTTCGTCGTACTGGACAGGCCCACCATCAGCTACATCCCCATACAGCCGCTCCCCGGGCGCCCCGAAGGAAGACCCCTCTTCTCGTCCGCGCTCTTCTGCGCCCTTTTCCTCTTAGGCGTGCTACACGATTTGAGGCGGGTTATCCAGCAGCAGGGCTATCCCCGCATTGATATTGAGATCGATCTGGAGAAGCTCAGGGATTCCATGCCTGAGGACATGGGCTCGGACCCGCAGGAGTTTATGGACTGGGCCGAGGGCGTCGTCAAGCTGGTTCAGTCTGTCTACAGCGGGCTGGAACCGGATGACGCCTACATCCACGCCTCCTTCATTCAGGTCAACAAGCAGACCGTCGGCGCGACAAACACTTCAAGCCTCGGGGCAATCGACGGGCTATTCAAAGCCCTTGAGAGGATGACGACCCGTGCGGCTAAGTCCATGCCTCTCCTGATGGCCACTACGGACGGTGTCAGTGAAGCGAACGCCAACCGCCAGTGGGAGATTTACGCGGCCTTCATCAAATCCATCCAACAGCTGGGCGAGACGATGCTGGAGCACCAGTTCGGGCTGGCGATGCAGGCCAAGGGCGTCTACGCGTCCGTGGACTTTAAGTTCGCGGAGCTGCGCGCGGCGGAACTCTTGCGCGACGCGCAGGTCGAATTACTGAACACTCAGACGGCCCGCATGCAATATGACAACGGATCCATCTCGGCCGATGAGATGGCGCAGAAGTCGGCGGGAAAGGCCAAAGCTGACGCGCCCGCACCGCGACAGGCACCTTCGCCCGGAAACAACGGGGCGACGGACGCCGCCAACACTAATCCCGATCCGGGCAGTAACCGCAAAGCGCAGGCCAACGGCCACCGCACGTTCTCGGGCGACCTGGTTGACCTCGTGCGCAGGCACACTTCTTCGACGATTGAGACGCACACAGTGCAATAGGGGGAACGTGATGAAGAGATTTATTTCTTTAGACGAATTCGTCAGGTTCGGCTACCTCCAGGAGGTCAACCGCCAATTCTTTCACCCGCTCGGCCTAGCCCTAGAAGTCCTGGTTGATGATGAGGGTAAGGCCGTTAGCATTACAGGCTTCTGGGACGAAAGAGATGACCCCGAAGGCATTATCTTTCATGAGAGCACAATCAACACTGAAGATGCGCGGGATAAAGCTCGGCGGGTGCAGTCCGAATGGGACGAGAAGTCAAGGGTTCGGTGGGAGAGATTCGGTTATGGAATTCAGCCCCTAAACTTCAACATTGCAGACAAGGAGAGAGGCATGAACGGAATAAAGCCTGTCGATACGGAAGAAGGCAGAAAGTACGAGCTTCATTGGAACGGGAATGTTACCACCCATGACGACCAGGCGAGCGCTAACAAGGCGCTTCTGGAGAAGATGAGCGAAGACGCCGGACGCCCCGCGCGAGACGATGCCGCGGTTCAGCCGGCGGAATCCACCTAGATCATATCTTTTACCTTAACGAGAGAGTGGGGACTCAAAATGTTTTGAGTCCCCACTCTTTTTTGTAGTGCGCGCAAGGTTGTTTTCGAGGTTGTTTTCGAGGTTGTTCACACACAAGCCCTGCACCTTAACCCCATAATGCGCGCTGGACATGAGCGAAGGGTTGCTCCTTTTCGGTTTTACTCTCCGAGTGATTCACAAAGTTGAGGTAAATGATGGGCGAAACGAATTTCGACAAGCTGAGCGCCAAGGACGGCAGCGGCATTAAGAAGCTCAACGCCAGCGAATTGACGTCCGGCACAGTTCCGCTCGCGCGCCTGAGTGGCATCACCCCCGCGAAGCTTACTCAGCCTAATACGCTCGAGACTGTCACGCTCTTCGTCGCGGGCGGCCTGGCCGTCGCCGCTAAGGTAGCCGCCGCCCTTATCGGAGTTGCCGGCAACATCGTGGACGTCAGGGCTTATGTCGACACCGAGCCCATCGGCGCCGCTCTCATCGTCGATGTCAATAAGAACGGCGTCACGCTCTTCACCACGCAGGGCAACCGCCCCACAGTCGCCGACGGCGCGAAGGCCAGCACCACTACCTTGCCTGACATCGTAGCCGTCGCGGCAGGCGACCGTATCACAGTGGACGTGGACCAGATCGGCGTCGCCACTCCAGGCTCTGACCTGTACGTCTCCATCACTATCAAGAGGGCACCCGTCGCCTAAATGAGCAAAGGCCAGCAACAGACATTCTGCCCTTCCTGCGGCGCGCCTCTGAACGGCGCGGACTTGAAGAGCGCCCAATGCCCCCGCTGCGGGGACGAGGTTACTAAGCCGGTTACCGATCCGAGACGCAGGCCAAAGGCCAAAGACGACCCTCGGCAGCATTTCAGGCAGGAAAGAGCCCCTAAGAACAGGCGGAGGCCACAGTGAGCGAATTAGCCAACATGAAATTTACTCACCCGGCGGGGATCGTCACTCGTGCGCTCAACTCCGAGGAGCTGATGACGCTCGCCAAGAACCGTGCCCCGGACCCTGCCGCCTTCGACGAGTACCCCCCTCTCTTTATCTCGGCGGAAGCCACTAACAATCGGCTCGACGCCTACTACACCCGGATGATGCCCTCCTCACTGAAGAACTACGCCGCGGAAGCGGCCGAGGGGGTGTCCTTCCAGGACAGCCACCAGACGGACGCCCTCACCTTCATGATGGGGCGGACACTCACGGGTGAATACATCGGCGCACAGGGTGACGGCAAGGCCCGGGTCCTCGTTAATCTCTACACGATCCAGAACCTGCCCGAGACCGGCAACTTCATCTCGAAGTACCGAACGGGCATAGCGCGTGATGTCTCCATAGGTTTCTACGGCGGCACCTTCATCTGCTCCATCTGCGGTCTCGACATGATGAGCTGGGACTGCTGGCACTATCCGGGTCGCGAAGTAGAGGTCGAAGAGGAGAACACTGACGGCTCGAAGACCGTGCGCAAAGTGATCGCGACCGCCGACGTGGAGGACGCGCACCTGGCTGAGCTAAGCGCCGTTTACAAGGGGGCGACCCCCGGCGCCGTCATTGTCAAAGCTTTGCGCGACGTCGAAGAGGGGCGCATGAAGCCGGACGTGGCCCGCTTCCTCGAGATGCGCTACCGATTCCTTGATCTCAACCTTTCACGCACGCGCCGGTCATTCCCCGGCCATTCCACTGAGGAGAACAGAGATATGGCTACCCATAGACGAGAAGGTGAAGCCACCACCACTACCGACGCGAACGCCGGGACGACCACGACGACTACAGACGGCACGAACGCCGGCACAAATGGCGCTGGGGCAAATGCGGGCGCGTCTGCCGGTGAAGGCGCTGGCGCGACGACGACCGGCACCACCGATGGCGGCGGGACGACCACAGACTCCCCTGGCACGACGGACCAAGCTGCCACGGAGGCCGCAGGCGCAACGGCCGATGATGCACGCATGCTTCCGCAACTCCGCACGCTTCTCACAGCCCGCGGGTTAGAGGCATCAATTCTTCCCACGAGCGTCCGCGTGCTTGACCTTGCGCTTGACGGCCTCACTTACCGCCGCGACCTGATCGAAGAGGCGCTCAAGGAGGGGGTGCGCGCGCACGGAGCGGACAACTTCAAGCGGGAGCAGTACGAGAAGACGCTGCGCTCGGCCGAGATCGAGACGATCAAGCTCATGCGCGACGACTGGGCCCGCCAGGCGAAGGCGAATCTTCAGGGCGGAAGGGCTACGAGCGACGAGACCGAACTGCCGCCCTCGGAACAGGACCGCGCCGTGCGGGTTGAAGTGCCGCCGCAGGCTTTCATGTAAATCGGCTTTTAAGCCCTCGAAAAGGAGAGACGTATGGGTAACCCCAGGAACACTGTTGATTACACCGACATCGGGCGCCTGCCGGCCACTTACATCGCCGACGGCGTGACCATAGTTTATGACCGCACGCAGCCTAACGGCTCCGACAAGGTTGGCCGTGCCGTGATGTTGAGCGCGCATAAGACAGTCGCCCTCACCAGCGACGGGGCGGCGGTCGAAGGCATCCTCGAGAACGTCGAGCCGGACGGTAAAGTCGGCATCAAGAGCGGCGGCTACGGAGAAGCTCCGGGCGGAAATGGCGCCGCCCTCACCCCGGGAAAGAAGTTCGTCGGAGCGGTTGGCGCTGGCGGCGCCGGAGACCGCGGCTACATTCGCGAAGCCGCAAACGCCGCGGACGCGCTCGTGGCGCGCGGCTCCATCGTCGATTCCTCTGACCCGACGAAAGTCACCGTCAGGTTGTAAAGGTTAACCGCTCAGCCCCATAACCCTCCGCGCGTGCTGCGCGCGACTACTCGAAGGAGAGTAAGTAGATGAAACAATTCAAGAAGCTTGCGCAGGTCACGCGCATGGGGCCGAAGGCGATCTTCGAGCAGGTTAACCCTCGCATGGTTAGAGATGCCTACGAGCACGGCATGAGCCTCTCGGCCTGGATGGAGCGCCTTAATCCCTCTGACCCGAACGACAACGACGTGCGTGATGCCTTCGGCCGCGTCATGGCAGAAGCCAACATCTACACGCGCAGCATCCCGTCGGCGGGCGTCTACGCCGACATCTGGGAGGATGCCTTTGACGAGACTCCGGAGCGCCGCGTGCTCGGCCTCGAATGGTGCCGCCGCCAGTGGCTCTCCGTAACCAACGGCGGCGCTGTCAGCACACGGCCCGCGTCCGCGGGCGGCGCGCGCGCCGTGCAGACTTCGACCGAAGACGTGGCCGGCTCTGCGATGCGCCCCTACGTCGACTCGGCGCGCATCGTCACGGACCGCTTCGTGCCCGAGATTCCGGTCTCGGCGCTCGTCGCCATTACGACCCCGATCCCGGGCGACACCTACCGCGTCATCTACCTGCAGGACGTTGATCCGAAGCAGAAGCGGAAGGTGCGCGTAGTTGAGGCCACGGAGATTCCGCGCGTCACGCTCAAGGCGAGCCAGCACATCGTGCAGCTCTTCAAGTACGGCCGCATCATCGAGGCCTCCTACGAAGTTCTGCGCAGAGAGCGCCTGGACCGCATTGCGCTACAGATCGCTCTCATGGCCATCCAGGCCGAGAACGACAAGGTGGAGACCATCATCGACGTCATCGTCAACGGCGACGGCAACCCGAACACGGCGGCCGTTTCCTACGACCTGACGGACCTTGACCCGGACACCATGGCGATGAACACGACGCTCGAGGCGTGGCTCTCCTTCCGCCTGAACTTCAAGTCGCCTTACAAGATGACGGCTCTTCTGGCGCGTAAGAAGGGCATCCTGAAGGCGATGCTCATCAACACGGGAACGGCCAACGTGCCGCTCGTGCTGATACAGAAGTTCATCGGCCTCGGCGACTTCCAGCTGATGGGCGGAGCGGCCTCGTCTCTGGGCGACGGCGTGGCTTACGGCAACACGGACGGAGCGCCGGCAGACACTTGGGTGGGCGTCGATACCCGCTTCGCGATTGAGCGCGTGACCGAGATCGGGTCCGAGATCACTGAAGTGGAGCGCTTCGCCACCAGGCAGACGCAGGCCATCGTGATGACGGAGACCGAGGGCTACGGCAAGCTCGACAACAACGCGACGAAGCTGGCGAACCTGGCGGCGTAAACCGCAGTCGCCCGCGAGAGTGACTCAAAATATTTTGAGTCGAAGCCAAGGAACAAGGCGGGGCGCTTATCTCCTGGAGGAAGCGCCCTCATAACACTTGAGGTGAATGTATGGCAGACGAGAGAGATCAGCAGCAGGGCGCAACTGAGCAGCACGAGCCCAGGACCATCTGGGTCAGGTCGGCGCTCAAGTCCGAAGAGGACGGCGGCAATAAAGTGGTGCTATGGGAGAAAGACGATGCGCACCCGAAGGGCGAGATCCTGATCGCGGGCAAGAAGCCGGTGGAGGTCGCGATGACGCCCGCCGTCAGCCAGCTCCTGCGTGATGGGAAGATAGCGAGAATCCCGGCGCCGAAGGCTGAGAGCAAACCGCCCGCTACTAAATAAGTCAGTTCGTCGGAGGTGGGCGGTGGGAAATTTGGCGGAGCTTATCAAGCCGGAAAGCGTGAGGCGGGCCATAGATGCTTCATTGAAGGCCAGCGATCTACCGGATGAAGTTATACATGACGAGCTTTACGTCAATCTGGCCATCACTGAAGTGCTGCAACGCGACCCGGATGCGGCTGGCTACGAAGGGGACAAGCAAAAGCGGGTAGGACTTGCTCTGAACCTTTTCCTTGCGGCGACGGTCGCCCGCTTTGTCCCTTTCATAACAAAGGAAGACTTCGGGGACGGCGGCGGATACAGCAGGCAGCAGGTTGACGTAGACAAGCTGATTGCCAACCTCCAACGGATGGGGAGTGAGCAGATGGCGCTTCTTGGGCCAGACAAAGCAACGGTCAAGTCGCGGATGCCGACATTTTTCGCGCTCGGCCACGGGACACGCGGCAAATACTAGTAATGAGCGCGCGACTGAGAAGGCTGAACTATTTCAGGAGTCGGCGGGGGCCGACAGGTTCTTTGAAATTTTTAAGATTCAAGGGCGCGGGCCAGTACGAAGAGTTGCTCTCAGTTGAAGACGGATGGGGCGCATGGCCTAAGCGTCGTACCGAGGAAGATGACACCACTCAATACTTGGAGGTAGTGATTGAAGAGACGGTGGATGCGGGGCGCAACGCAGCTATTGGCTTGGTTCTCAGAGACTTCCTGACGGATGTTGACGATAAAGCAACCGACATAGGTATAGGGGGCGTTGCTTACAAGATCATAAAGGATCACGTGGAGCCACCGGTGGTGGAACCTCGTGAGTGGATCATGAGGGTGTACCTGACCGAAGGGCAACTCATCAGTGCTCCGGAAGAGGGCGAAGGATGAGTGGTAGCCTTCAAGGTATAGAACCTCTGGCGGCTCGCCTGATGGAACTGGCAACGCGCTCCAGGCGAACCAGAGAGCCCGTCGCAAAAGCCGTTGACATCGGCATTGCGTCTATCCAGAAGAACTTCGATGTGGGCGGGCGGCCGAAATGGCGAGGGCTTGCCAAGAGCACCCTCAGGACCAAGCGCGGCGGCTCAATTCTCGTCGGCCCCAAAGCCCGGCTGCGAAACTCCTTTAGGCCGAAGGCCACCAACAGCGGGGGCGAGGCGTTTTCTAACGTCATCTATGGCCCGCGACAAAACTTCGGCTACCCGGGAGGCCCTGGCCGAGGCCATTCATTTACGCCGGCGCGAACCTTTGTCATGTGGCAGGACGAAGACATACGCGACGTCGGAGAAGTCTTCGCGCGCCACCTATGGAGCTGATGAAGCCATTTGATTACCACGTAAGGGGCATTGAGGACGG
The DNA here is from genome assembly GCA_036389875.1 of Pyrinomonadaceae bacterium. GTDB lineage: Bacteria > Acidobacteriota > Blastocatellia > Pyrinomonadales > Pyrinomonadaceae > JACVRN01. The sequence goes on along the minus strand of DASVVZ010000256.1, from coordinate 35,466 downwards.
CATTATCACTGCCATTAAAGCGCAGAGCGGTGTTGCCAGCGAAGCCGTCCGACCTTACAAGGGCGAACTGGACCAGGAGGAGCTGAAGAAGGAGTCAAAGTCGGCCCTCAAATCCTTAATCAGCCGCCTGCCGTTTTACCTGATTGCGTACGCCGCAGGGTATGACACGTCCGACGGCTCCGGGCCAATCTTTCCAGGCGATGAGATAGTGCGTGTTCATCGCTGTACGTTCACGGTTCTTTGCTGTGGCTCCGACTGGCGGGGCGAGGCGGCTGAGAAAATCGGCGTAGCGAAAATGATCGCCACCGCACAGGCCGCAGTCGTAGGCAGGCAATTTGTAAAGACCGAAGAGATTGAGGGGGGCGGGGTGGAAGAGGTCATCCTTAATCTTGATGTGATGACAGTTTCGGAAGACCCGCCCAACCCTGAATACGTTGTGAGATTGCCGGAGCTTACGGCCTACGCAGTCCACTTCGATACGATGTTCAAGTACTTGGCGGCAGATGTCGTACCCGATGTGCCGATTGAAATAGAGCAGATCAATTTCAGCCTGGGCGTCAGGAATGCACCGCACCCGGAGACAGATGCTCCAGGCGTTCACGCAGAGAGTAATCAGGAGGAATAGACAAAATGCCCACAGTCCGTAACATGACGCTTCAAACAATCATGCTCGAAGACGGCACGCTCATCGGCGCCGCCGGTCATGACGGCAGCGAGAAAACAGTCCAGCTCTCCGAGAGCGATCGCAGGCGTTTTGTCGACACCGAAATGCTCATGGTGCTGCCCGAGCGACAGAAAAAAGAGGCCGCGCCCCCCAAAGAGGAAGGCACGCCTGCTCCGGAGCCTGCACCACTAACCAGCTCAGGTAGTAGTACTGCTTCTCCTTCTTCTTCGCAGCAGCGCCCGCCTTCAACTAACAACAAGAAGTAGAAGCGGCGGCATAGTAATCAGCAGTCTCTAGTAACGAGTTTATCTGAAAGCGAGGACGAATAGATTATGCTACCCATTACAGGCTCATCGACACCGGGCGTTCACGTAGGCGTCAACGATTCGCCGGTGGCTCGCCCCTCTCAACTGGAAACCAACTCGCGGCTCCTCGCCGTCGGATACTCGCCCTGGGGCCCGGTCAACCAGCCCGTCAATATCACCGGCTTCGAAGATTACCGCCGGCAGTTCGGAGGGCTGCACGCCAATTCCGCGCTGGGGGACGCCATGTACATCTTCTTCAACGTCTTTCCCGGCGACCGCGCCGTGGTCGTGCGCGTCGTCGGCGCGGCGGCGGCCGTGGCCACCAAGACCATTAAAGACAGGGGCGTGGACGAGGCGGAAGACGACACGCTGCGGATTGACGCGAAGTATCCGTCTTCGAGCGTGGAAGTGCGCTTCAAGATAGAAGCCGGCACCGAAGCCAACACGGTCAGGCTCACGGTCTGGTCGAACAAGCTAGACCTGATGGAGTCTTACAACAACCTGAAGATGGATGCGGCGTCACTTGCCATCGTCAACGCCGCTTCGAAGCTCGTGAAGCTAACGAACCTTGCTTCAGCTAATGCCGCTCCCGCCAACCTGCCGGATTTAACAGCTGAAACCCTACTGGTCGGAGGCTCTGACGACTTCGCAGGGCTTTCTGACGCGTCTTTCATCGGTGCAGGCGCCGGCACTGCTGAAGCTACCGGCTTGCAGGTGCTCAACTCGGAAGAGTTCGGCCCCGGTCAAGTGGCGCTCCCCGGCGTGACCACGGATGCTGCGCACGCCGCTCTCGAAGCCCACGGACTCGCCTATCAGAGGTTACCGCTTCATGACGCCGCCGAAGGTCTGGACAAGGACGAAGTAAAAGACGTACGCGACGCCATTACATTCGGGGGGCTGCACTGGCCGCGCGTCGTGATGCTGGATTTCGCAGGCTCCGGCGTCAGGAAGTTTTACCCGACGAGCGCCTTTGCCGCAGGCGCGTGCGCGAAGGCCGACTCTATAGGCGTGTTCAAGGCACCGGCGGGGCTGACGGGTCTTATTCCGGGTGCGCTCGGCATTGAGACGTACTCGACGGGCCTGGCGCAGATGGACGACAACACGCGCGCCTTCCTCAATGAGAATCAGATCAACGCCATCGTGCCGTTCCGGGGCCAGGGCATCCGCATATACGGCGAGCGCCTGATAAGCCCGGACTCCCGCGTGCAGATGATTCACGAGATTCGCACTCTGAATTATCTCTACTATCAGCTCAAGGCTTCTTTGCAGAACATCCCCTTCCAGACCATCGATGGCAGCGGGCAACTGTTCCGAGAGGCCAAGTCAGTATGTGAAAGCATCTGCCGACAGCTCTGGAGGGCGGGCGGCCTCTACGGCGCGACGGAAGAGGAAGCGTTCCTGGTTGTTTGCGACCAGCAGAACAACCCGGCGGAGAGCCTCGATCAGCAGGTTCTGAACGTCAAGGTGGACGTGAGAATCTCGCCCACGGCCGAGCGCGTCAACGTCTCGCTAAACCAGCAGCCACTGACGGTGAAGCTCGAAGCTTAAACTTCCGGTGCATTTGAATCTTCTTTGAAAGAGGTGTGAAGAGATGGGCAGGCATACAACCAAAGGTAATTTTAGAGTCGAGATAGACGGCATCGGAAAGTTTGAGTGCAACGACTTCACCGATCCCGACGACAAGATGACGCCCAGCACGAATCAGCCGGGCAATACGGTGATGGCAGAGCACGGCATGGGCAACGTGGAAATCGGAGAGGCTACATTCTCCGGCGCTATCAGTACAAACCAGGTGGATCGCGAAATCCACTCCTGGTACTACCGCACCGCTAAGCTCCGGATCGGCGACGAGCGAAAGACGATCCGAGTCATCTACTACGACGACGCCAAGCGCGTGCCCATTCGCACCAGGGAGCTGATAGACACCATGATAACCAGCTTCAAGATTGACGACGGGGACGGCACATCAAATGACATGCTGAAGTTCACCTTCACCGTTCAGCCTGAAGACGCGCGCTGGATCTAATTCTATAGAAGCTAAAGGCGGAAGTTATGAGTAACGTCGAGGTTAATCTCAGGTTCGGTTACACCGGACCTGACCAGGTGAGGCACAGCAAGGTTGTGTTCGGCAGAAGGCTTACGGGCCGTGACCTTTTCGAAATGAGCGAGGAGGAAGGGTTCGACAAAGAGACGCAAAGCCAGCTCATGATGCTGGGCGGCGCCATCACCTCTTTCGGTGATTTAAGGATGCCGGTGCCGATGACTGTTCTCATGTCACTTAATCGCCCGGATCGAATGGCGCTGGCTCGCGGCTATAACGCCTTCCTACTGAAAACAGCAGGCGGTCGAAAACCTAAGCAGCTTTCAGACAGCAAGATCCAGCTGCCTTTCCCTTTCACGCGCGGGGGCGTTGAGTATGACGTGGTCGAGTTCGGCACGCTGATAGACGCCTATATGGAGGGCGAAGCCGACGAGCTGGAGGGGTTGCGAAAGAACTACCTCATTATAGGTAAAGAGATTTCGGAGCTTTCCCAATCAGAGGGCACGGCGACTATGAAAGGGCCTGTGCCTCTGGATATGTTCGAGGGTTTGGACGCTATAAGCTTGTTCGCTTTAGCTGAAAAGGAGAGTGGCTGGTTAAATTCCTTTCGTGCGGAGGGAGAAGAAGAAGAAAGCTTACCTGCGAACTATATACAGGCTGATGCAGGAAACAGGCATGAGTGAAGCCGAAGTTATGGCCTTGCCTGTGATAAGGCGTAATACTTATGTAAGTTTTATCAACGAAGATGCTGCGGAAACAGCGAAAGCATTAAGAACTCGCAATAGAAGATGATTGTTACGGCTTGCAGTAATTGCAGAAAGAGAGCGGAGTATCCAGATAGGACTCCGCCGGGTATTTACAAAAAGTGTTTTCACTGTGGATCGTTGAATCATTATCAGGTAGTCCCTAGCCGTACTCCACCTGCTCGAAAAAGCGACAGAAAATGATAAAACTTCGATGCAATCAAAAGGACTGTTTTAGGCTTGCCGCAAAGGTGAGTCCTAAAACCGTTGGTTGTATTGAAATTAAATGTGAGAAGTGCGGAAGATTCAATACCTTCGTACTATCGTCAGTCCCAAACCAACCCGCGCCAGTTCGGAGGAATGATTCCATCTCTCAAAGCATTAGCAATCATTCCTCTATGCCTGAAATCAACGCGCAGGACGTGACATCGCCTGCATAGGCTTCTCAAGTTATCGTCAGCGTTAGTCCCTAATTTCCCGCTTCGTATGTGGTCTATGTGGGCGGTCTGTTCTGTGAGAGACACGCCGCCGCACGTTGGCCCGACACATCTATAGCCGTCTCGCGCCAATATCCTGCGTCGTGTCTCTCGCCAGATTTCTTTAGGTTGCCTTTTCTTTGGCATTAAAGAACCTTGCCTTGCCTACCATGCCTCGCCTTGCCTCGCCCCGCCAGTCCGCGCCAATCCATGCAGAGCCGAGCCGCGCCTCGAAAACTTAAGACTCTAACTCTTCAAAGCTTTCTACGGTGAAGCGCCCGAATCCGATAGAGCGCCCGTCTGCGATGCCTACAAGCACGCCTGCATCATTCAATACGGCTTCCATTTCTGCCCTGCTCACTATGGTCTTATCAAAAAGGATAGTGAAGCTGGTTGACCATCCGGCAGAGCAGGCCACGCGATAGCGTACGTTGCGCCCCTTCGTGCTTGGGTTCTTGACGCTGCGAACGTCCAGATAAACGGGAGCGCTAGCGTCTCGCGTCGGAGCTTCCGCGCTGGCAAGGTCGCAAGCATGACCATTAGGGAAGCCGGGGAGATAGCGGTTTATCAACACAGAATCATCCAAGACTTGAAGAGTTGCGGCAACCACAGCTTGGATTGAGCCTTTGCCTTTCTTCGTGTACTTTGCGCCGTCTCTAATGCACGCGAAAGCATAAGAAGGGTCAAGGTAGATTTGACCATCCTTATTGACGAGCGCGGTCTTGCGCCACTCTTCGGGGTCGTTGCCTGCTACGCCTGTCTTCTCCCGCTTTTCGAGCGGCAGCGCGTCAGGGCCGAAGTGATGTAATAGCAAAGGCCGTACGCCTTTGATTGTGACCTTTACTTTTGTGATGTTACTTCCCATGCCTAGATTCTCCTTTTTGAGTCAAAATATTTTGGGTTTACTTGTGCTTTAGCCAGTTGATTCTCGTAGCGGTTAGCGCCAGATGGCGTAATTCGTCAGCGCCCATCAAACCCGGTGCTATTGCTATGCAGGCGACTATATTCGCTTCAAGTTCTAGCCATTCCTGTAAGGGAGAGCGACTGCCTTTTACGTACTTATGCGTATCAGGGTCAATCTGCTTCAATGCCCGCTTGTTTCTTTCGTGTCGTAGGAAGTAGTGGCCTAATTCGTGAAACTCAACTTGTACCCTTCTAATCCCTCTCAACTGTGTGTCTATGATGATGTGCGAGCATCCATCCTGTATGAAGTAGAGGCCGCGAGTGTCGCCTTTCATACGTGTGCGTTCTACTGTAATTCCTTCACGTTTGCAGACAGCTTCAAAGTCCACACTTGTCATTTTCCGCTTGTTCCAATCTGGAATAGGAAGGTTTAAGGGGTTGTATTTCTTAGCCATCAGCGCGCACCCCCTTTCTTATTCCGCGCCACTTTCCGAAAATAAGCGTTTAGTGCTGTTTCGATGTAAGCCGGGTCTTCTGCGGCGTTGTTATCAATCCAAGTAATAACTTCATCTCCTATGGCGTGGTAGAGTTCAAAGGGGAGTTCAGGGTGTGCCATTACTTTGGCGAGCAGCCGCGCCAGTTCAGCGCGGGATTGAACCCTAGACTTACGCTTTGTGTCGGAAACCTTTTTCATGAGCGCGAACCCCCTTTATTTAACTCTTTTCGCAGTCTCTTGCTCTCCTTATTCATGTAGTCGCTCATCATGTAATGGATTTCTCTTGACTTGCTTAATGCAGTTTCAATGATGAAACAAGCAAGAGTTTCACGGTCAAAGTCAGTGGCTGCGATGCCAGCGATTAAGAGTGCGAAGGCGGTTGTGGCTTCGTCGTCTTCATAGCTTACGGCAAGTCGCGTTAGCTCAACCATGTAGTCAATATCAGCGGAGGTGAAAGGCTGCATTGTAAAGCCGCCAGATTCTATTGCTTCGCCTCTCTTAGCCATCAGCGCGCACCCCCTTTAGAGCCGCCCTCTAAAACGAGTTTGATGTAATCCTCTGAGTCGTTAATGTAGCGCTGGCCTTCCCCCGAAAGCATACTGTAAAACTCTTTCAGGTCGTCCGTGATTCCCTCATATACTTCTTTTGGAAGCTCTGGATTGTTGAGAACCAACGCAAGGTCGTGTGCCAGTTCTGCCCGAAGCTCTGCGCGTGTCTTTGTCTTGCGGGATGTGTTATTCTGTCCCTTCATCGTTTGCCCCTCTCAAGTGGTGAATGGTGAAGGGCTTAGGGAGCGTTGCTGCGCTTTCCTAAGCCCGCTTCTTATGCCTCTCTCGGCTCATAAACTACCAATGTAGAAGCGCCCTCTATCAAAGGCAGTTGCAACGTATCCTGCTCATGCTCAGTGATTAGCCGCTTGACGCTACAGACCGCATGCTGTAGCTCGTCTATGGTGTCAAAGTCCAGATAGCCGTTTTCAAGCGTGCGGCCTATGAATCCGAGCTTTTGTTTGGCCTGCTCAAGTTTGCTCATTTGATTCGCCCCTTTCGATGTCTATAAGTTTACCGCCAGCGAGAAACTTTGTCAATAGAAATATTCTCGCTGGCGGTAAATATTTGTTGACAAAACATTGCTCTGCTCTTAATATGCTGACCTATGGAGTTACTATCTACATCGGAAGTTGCTGCGCGGCTGAACGTAGACGAAACCACGGTAAGACTGTGGTGTAGGCAGGGGCGCTTTCCAAACGCAAAGCAAGTTGGCGGCTGGGTCGTTCCTGATAGTGACCTTAAAAACTTCACGCCGCCAAAAATGGGTAGACCTTCAACAAAGAAGGGTAGTAAAAAGAAGTCTTAAGTTTTCGAGGTAGGGCTTGGTGCGGCGGGGCAAGGGATGGTACGGCTTGGCCCGGACGGGCTGGGCAGGGCTTGGCAGGCATGGCATGGTTATTATCCCGCGCTATTATTTCTAAGGTTTTTGAGGCGTGGCGTGGGCAGGCTGGGCATCGCATGGTGAGGCGAGGCATGGCAAGACAAGGAAGGGGCAGAGTGTAAGCTTTGCCCCTTAAATATTTTCAGCTACAATCTGCCGCATGACGCGCACGCCCACCCTGTTAGCCCTCTCATGCATCTTGCTAATCTGCTGCGGCTCGCTCTCTTCTCCTTCTGATACTGTTAAGAATTGGGCAGGTAAGCTAGAGCAGGGGGATATAGAAGGCTCTCTTCAATACTACTCTTCACGCGCTGCTCAGAGTCAAGAGGTAACAGGTTTAAGGATACTGTCGGCTGCTACGCGCAAGACTTATCTGGAATGTGAGAATAAAGGATTTGAGATACTAAACGAAACTATCGTGCATGAATCCGCAGAGGTTGTGATTCAATGGAAATGCGGCGGTAAAAGCATCATCACGTTAACCAGGGAAAGCCATAAATGGAGAATTGAGAACATCGCTGTAGCGTTTCAGTGAGAAACTTTTTCTTTACGAAATTAGCTTCTCTGTTATAATCCCCTTTACATAGAGCGCCGAAGTAGAGCGCCATAAATCATAGAGGCCCGAACCAGAGGCCCGCTTTAACTCAAAATCATTTTGAGTCGCGGGTCTTTTTGTATGGGCAAAGGTTCTGAAACTCACAAGCTTATCCTTCAATTCTTGGTTCAGGGCCAAGCGGAGAAGCGTATCTCTGCTCTCACTAAGCAACTGCGCGGCGCGAATAAAGAGGCAATATCACTTCAAAGAGCGCTCAACAAACTAAAGCCTAATAGCAGCGTGCCTAAGAGCGGTCTGCCAAAGAGCGGGGCGACTGCTACAGCATTAAACCGCGAGACTCGTGCCGTGCGTGAGCAAGTCAAGCTGATGCAAGACCGCGTTCGTTTAGAGCGTGAGCAGGCTAGGCTTACTCAAACCAAAGCGCGGGCCACTGGCGCGCAGCGCTCAGCAGAGATAGCAGACATAAAGCTACTAAGAGAGCGCGCACGTTTAGAGCGTGAAGCGGCTAGAGCGACAGGCCGCACAGGCCGCAGGGGGAGGCGCGCATCCGGCGACTACGACAACGTAGACAGATTTAACAGGGGCGTGCGGACTGCCCGCAACGTAGGCTATGTAGCAGAGCGCACTTACGACATGGTAAGGGGTGGATTCGTTGACCCTGCCCTTGAACTCAAACGCGCACAGACCCGCTTTCAACTTCTCAACTATCCACAAGCTGAGACGGCCAGAGGGTTGCAAGCTGTGGAACAGGTCACATCTCAAATAAGGGGCGTGCGTCAAGTAGACGCGACAGAACTACTCACGAACCTTACAGGCACTATGGGAAGCGTTAATGAGGCTATAGCGTTATTGCCTCAAGCTTCAAGATTCGTTGCGGCAACCGAAGCGCTTAACGGTGACAGAGTAGGGCGAGAGCAGTCTATCAAAGCATTTTCTGACGCGGTGAAGGCTGTTGAGTTAATGGGTAAAGACATTGACACTAATACAGCCAAACAGTTTTTGAATCTCATAGCGCAGACGAATCTGGCAACAGGTGGAGAAGTAAATCCTTCTGAGTTTCGCAATTTTATCAAGCAAGGTCAGATTGTAGGCATGCAGATGTCCCCCGAAGGGCTTATGAAGTTTATGCCACTCATTCAGCAGATGGGCGGCAAGGCTGCGGGTACTGCTCTCACTTCACTTTATAGCGCTGTTGTTGGCGGTCAAATCCCTGCTCACAAGCTCAAGTATTGGGGCGAAATGGGATTGCTTGACCGCTCAAAAGTTGAGTTCAATAGACGTGGCGAGATTTCGCGCCTGCTTCCCGGGGCTATTCCTATAAGTAACGACATGGGAAGAGACCCGTTTACCTTCACAGACAAGTTGATGGCCGCTTTCGATAGAAAGGGCGTTGACACTACGAACGTAGAAGCTGTAGCCAAGCAATTAGAAGTGATGTTCGGCAACCGCACGGCAAAGCGTGAAGTAGCGCAGATGATGCTCATGCGTAGGCAGTTGTCGAAAGAGACTGAGAATTATGTGCGCGTGCCTAATGTTGAGGGCTTTTATAATCAGATGTTCGAGAGGGGAAACCCGCTCGGACAATTCTTAGAATTTACAGCCTCACAAACGAATGCAAGGGCTGCGGCTGGCGCACCCGTTATGACATTAGGCGGAAACGTAGCAGAGCAGCTATCAAATCAAATCAAGAGCCTACAAGCAACCTCTTCAGACAATCCGGCCATGTCCGCCGCTATGATTGGTCTTTTGTCTCTAGGTAAAGCGAGCGCGGAGGCCGCAGACGGAGTTGGCCTTTTCAACGGTATGCTACGCGGTGGAAGCGGCGGCGGAGGCATCAACTCGGAAGTAGCTGCGGGCGGAGCAAGCTTGATAGGCAGGGGCGCGGTTGGTGCTGCTGGCCTTGCTACCAACCCCGTGACTATGAGTATTGCGGCGATAGCTGGAGGCGCGTTCGCCAGTTACAAAAACGTGCAAGCGTATAGAGAGCAGTTAAGAAGAGAACAGGGCGCAACTCTTGATTACAACACTATCAATCAGAGACGGCAGAAAGGCGACGTAGTTGACTATTCCGTATCTGCTCGCTCTGTTCGTGAGTCTCTTATGCGCGGCGGCGAACTGAGCAGAGCAAGGGGAACGTTCACAGCAACAGAATTTGAAAATACTCTTTATCGCAGATTAGCGCGGCCCTTCTATGGCAATCAGCCTTTAGCTACAGACAAAGAGATGCTTCAAAGGTTCGCGCCTCAACTTGCTATTCCAGAAGTTCGCCAGAGCTTTATACAGACTGAGCTTCCGAAGATAGGCTTATCGCCCGAAGGCCAAGCTAATCTACAACGTGCTATAGAGAGCGTATTTGCAAGCGTACAGATACCAGCTAAACCGTCCCTTGATAATTCTGTAATGGGAGGTTTCGCACAAAGCATATTAAACATAGCCGAGCCTGCCAAGCAGACCGCAGACGCTTTCGGCCAGTGCATTGACCCCGCTAATAAGATTCCGCCTGCATTCAAGAACGTCTCTTCTGCTGCTCAGAATCTCGCTGATAAAGTAAATTCCATTGTTATAGAACGGCCAACATTCCCCGCTTTTCCGACACCTTCAAATCAGACAGGCAACACGCCGAACGTTAGACCTTTCGGCGGCTACTTCGCTAAAGGTGGGCGCGTGCTTAAAGGTGTGGACTACATCGGAGGCGAGCGCGGTGTAGAGCTATTTACGCCTAACGCTAACGGATTCGTTACTCCGAATAATGAGCTACAGAAATACGTTGCATACACTCGCACTCTTAATGCAGACGGAAATAGAAATCAAGTATTTCCTGCCAGTCTGTCGCGCCGGAGCCCGGGTGACTGGCTTCAGGACGTAGAGGCTTTGCGCAACCTGGCTGTCAGCAGCGCACAGGATGGCGGCAGTTATGTCCGCGCTTCTGCACCCCCTCCTGCTTCTATGGCTTTTGGTCCCGTTACTTTCGCGCCTTCCATCACCGTGCAGGTGATGGGCAGTAACTTGAGCCCACAGCAGTTGCAAGAGCTGGCTCAGGCGGCAGCCGAGAAGGCGCTGGCTAGCAGCAAGGATGATTTCTTCGAGGAGCTTGCTGCAAAAATGTACGACATGGAAGAAAGAGATGAGGACCTGAGCTGACTCAAAATATTTTATGTCGCGTAGAAGTAAAAAATTAGTTCTTATCAACCTGCGTCGCCCGGGCACCTACACTTTTGACCTGGATGAGGGCGACGTGGGGCTACCCTTCCCTGCGTCAATCAGGACTTCTGACAGGAATAACTGGGAGATGGCTGACACAATCGGAGGTGTAAAGCCGCCCCAGTACGCTAACAGGGAGCCGCAGAAAATATCCTTCGACGAATGCTGGTTGACCACGGTCGGCACAAACCTTTCGTTGACTGAGGCGATTGAGCACATACGCGCATTGATGAACCAGCGGGACAATGGAACGCCGCCGCCCCTGCTAATGATCTGCGGCGACTGGCAGGTCAGATGCACGCTCGAAGAGCTTGATATAGATCGCGATGCTTTCACTCCGGAGAACAATCAGCAGCGCGCCAAAGTCTCCATGACGCTCTTTGAACTGCCTGAATTAAGAGAGCAGGTAAATTCCAGGATCGTGGAGATAGACGAAGGAGAGGCGGAAAGCTTCTCGCCTATCGGGAATTTCTAAAGATGGCCAAGAGTATCAGCCCGTTCCGCCGTTACGGACACTTTAACCCTCAGACCGAGGAGCGATTGCGCGTGCACGTCGTAGCTTTCGGGGAGAACATCGACGGCATCACACATCGCTACTGGGGGGACAGAAGATTCTGGCGCGAGATAGCAACAAGAAATAATATCGCGGACCCGCGCAAGCTGGAGCCGGGGACGACTTTGCTGATACCTGAAGCCCCCCTTGAGAGCGGGCTGTTCAATTCGTTATGAGCGAAGGCTTACTTAATGTTCCTCATTATGTCGTGGAGATCAACGACGTCACATTCGACTCATGGCGTCATCCGGGACTGCTTACGCTGGTGAGCGCTGAAATGGCCAGGGACAAGACAGGCGGGGCAAATATCAGTATGTGCGACCCGGCTTTCAAATACACGGATATGTTCCTCGATACTACGGGGCTGAAGAGAGCGCGCGTGCGCGTGTGGCTGGGCTACGGAGAACAGGTCGCTCAAGGCCAACCACTTTTCGAAGGGCTGCTCTCCTGCCACCGTCACGACGGGCAGGTTGCTACTTTTTCCTTCGACGATCCTACGAGCAAGATGAAGCAGAAGAAACGTCCGCGCTACCACAATAGGACGACTGCCCTGAAGCTGCTCAAAAAGCTGGCTGAAGAGAATGGGTTGAGCCTGGTTGTAAAAGGCGAGGTGCCTGACTCCGAAGAGTATGACGTGATTATCCAGTGGAATCAGACGGATTGGCAACTGGCGATGGAGACGGCGCGCGACCTCGGATTGAGGCTCTACGCTCGCGGGCAGACGCTCTACGCCCAGGAAGCGGGAAAGGCCGGGGATAAGGCAGTCGCCGAACTGGTCTACAAGGGCACGGATGGCGATTTTCGCATGCTGCGTGGGCTGGGCCTTAGTCACAAACTCCCGGAGCATAAGCGAGGGCGGCACGGCCGCGTTGAGGTCAGAACCAGGGGGCGAGCAGGCCGCCGCGTTTCCGGCGTAGATACCGAAGGCGGCGCGCGTGGGACGGAAGAGGTGCAGGCGATTGATGATCTACCGTCTTCCAGCGAGCGAGCAGCTAGAAGGCGCGCGCGCGCGCGCCGCAACCGCCACCGAGAGCAGGCGTTTGAACACAGCATAATCTTAATGCCCGGATTCCTACGCAGGGGGCTGCCTATTCTTCAGGGCCATACGGTCAAACTTATGCAGGTGGGATTGTTCTATAGCGGCCTCTATGTCGTCGACGCGGTTTCATATCAGGGGCGCCCGAATGGATTGACGGCAGAACTGAGCCTAAACCGCGACATTAAGGGAGTGAAGAGGGGAAAGGTTATCCGATAGCGATGACGCGCAGGAGGCGACAAAAAGAGGATGAAAAGCAGCCCGGAATACCGCCGGGACTGGTTGGTATCGTCGCGGATAATGAAGACCCTCTACACCTCGGAAGGGTCAAAGTCATCATCCCCGCAATAAGCGAAGAGGAGGTCTGCGAGAAATGGATACTTCCTTTCCCGGGGGCTACGAGCCCGCAAGGCCACGGCTTCGCGAGTATTCCACAGAAGGGTGTCGAGGTCGCCCTCTGGAGTCGCGCCGGCGGAAAGAACGAGCTCTTTTACACCACTCAGTTTAACGAGGCGGGCGCTCTGCCCGAGGACGTTCCTGACGAGTCGGTGGCCTGCCTGCGCTTCCCGTGCGATCTGAAAATTATGTGTGAAGGCGACCTGATGCTTCAGGCCGGCCGGGTCCTCATAAAAAGCGAGTTCGGGACTGTGCAGATAAGTGGAGCGGCCGGATTGATCTTAAGTCCTGTTGATGACGGAGGTGGAGCGTGAGCATAGCAGCAGGGCAGATTGAAAGGCTTCCTGCGAAGGTGCCTACGATCCAGGGTGAGTTTAACGCCCCCTCTATCAACGTGCCTTTTATCGGCTGTTTCTCCGGCGACGGGCAGACCTATATCGGCAGGAATTTCGGGAACCGCCCTGACATACTGAGGCTCAATCACCTGCGGCAGAAGGTAAAAGAGTACGAGCAGCGAATCATCACTATGACTATCGGCCAGCTAGATAATCCGCCGCGCGCCGAGGGCTTCGCAGAAGAGATTGTGCGGATCACTGCCGACATAGCCACGATGGTTAATGCAATAACTGAAACAGTGGCTGAAGTAACGGAAGAGTTGCAGGCAGGAATCAACTTCGTCAATGCCAGAATGGGCGAGCTGGACCAGCTCAGAACGGGCCTACAAAGCATCCCGGAAGAGCTTCGCACCCGGACTGAGGCTAAGCTCATTGAGCGCTACAACCAATATTTCGGCGAACTGGAGTCACAGGCTTCGCGGCTAGAAACCGCGATGAATTGTCTGGGGGCTGTCTGATGGCAAACTTAAAGAGCATTCACGGCTCATGCCTCTCCTTCCCTTTCCGCGTGGACGCGCGGGGCAGCCTCGCCACTGTCTCGGATCCGGAAGAGATGGCGCGACAGTTCCTAACCGACCTGATTGAGACACGGCTCTATGAAAGAGTGCTGGTGCCCGACTACGGCACAACTGACCCGGCCTTTCAGGTAGCAGACGCTGGATGGCTGGCTCGTCTGGCTTATGAGCTGGAAGAGCAGGTCAAGGATTACCTGCCCATTATCTCTTCAATAAGCGTCCGGCCGGGCTTTCTGGAAAATGGCGACTTCATACAAGAATTTTCTCTGGACCAGCAGCGGGTGGCGCTGCTGATTATTTACACGATAAGAGGCTCGAATACGCCTCACAACATGGTTTACCCAGGGTGGCAGCTTCGCCCTGAAATCACTGGGAGCTAATTGATGGCACAGCTTGTTCCGGCACCGGTGCTGGACGTACGAAACGAAGACCTTCTGGCGGCACAGGCTATTGCGCGCGTTTCGGGCGCTCTGACTCCTGAGCTGTGCGACCGCTACATAGCCATCATGCGCGAAGCTAAAGCAATGCTGCTGGCGGGAACCTTCCCTGCGCCGCCCGTGTGTCCTGAACTGACCAATGCTAATGATCCTACGCCGGAAAACACGCTGATTGAAACCTTCGCCTGGCTCGTGAGCTTCGTGACGCGCGCCATCAACCAGGTGCCGGAGCAGAACGTCATAGAGTTTGCGCGCCTCTTCAAGGTTGAGCTGAGAGAGGCGACGCCTGCTACTACTACTTTGCTATTTACTTCTGCTGCTCCTCCCGGAGTTGACACCGTCATCCCGGCAGGCACTGAAGCGCGCGCCACGGACGGCTCCGTCTTTGCGACGGACGAGGAACTGGTGATTCCTGCCGGCGAAACGGAAGGGAGTGTCGCGGCTACCTGTAGCGAAACGGGAAGCGTCAGGCTGGCACCAGGCACTGTTACGGCGCTCGTGGATGCCGTGCTTTATGTGACGGCCGTCACTAATCCTGACGCAATCGACTCAGGCTCGGAGGCTGAGACTTTAGAAGCTGCGCTTGAGAGGGCGCGGCATTACCAGCGACGCGGCGAGCGGATAGTCAATGTCAGGGATTTGCAGGAGGCAATACTTGAGGAAGTATTGCTCGGAAACGGCATTGTTAAAGTCTTCGACAAAATCAAAGACGGTGACTGGCTGAACCTGGACGGCTCAATAAAGACAACAGCCGGTTATGTGACGGTCGTAATGATGACGAGCACCGGCAATGCCTTTTCTGATGAAGTGAAATCCCTTGCCAGAAGCAAGGCTAATGAGTGGGTCGGCGGCATCTTCATCAGCGTCATCGACCCCGAGTTCGTGGATTTCAATATCGAGGCCGACATAAAGCTCGACGGGCTTATTACCCAGAGCGCTACGCTCGCGGCCGTCGAAACCAACCTGAGGGACTTCTATTCGGCGAAAGAGGAGAACTTCGGGCGCGCCATTTCCAGAAGCGAGATCATCGCCGTGATCGAAGGCACAAAAGGCGTCAGGCGAATAGAGCCTCAGCTTGATGGAGAAATCCTGGCCGAGCCCGTGGTTGATGTGGATATAGCTCCCTATAAATTGCCCCGACTTCTGGGCGTGATGCTCAACATAGTGTAGGGAGAGGAGAAGGGTCTAAATGATAGAGACCAGAATAGTCAGAGGCACAGTAAGACGACTGAACGGCGCTCCCTGGGTGGGGGCTCGTATCAGATTCTCCGTTCCGAACAGCAACTACACTGCGGAGGCACAATTCCCCAAGTCAAGCGTTTCTACAGTTACTGATGAAGAGGGTAAATTTCAGGTTGAGCTTTGGTGTAATTCAACCGGCCTGTCGAGCGGCATAAAGCAGACAAAGTATAGATACTATGAGGAAGAAGAGCACATCTTCTCCTTCTTCTTACCGCCAGGAGAGCCGATTGATATAGGCCCGCTGCGCGTGGCGAGTGAGGTCGGGTCTGCGCCTTCCACACAGGAACTGTTGCTGGCACTTGTGGATTCGCATGCTGAAATTGAATCGGAGGCGCGAACTGATGGCGACTCTGCCACCCTTGCTTCAGCCAATGACTATACGGATGAACATCTCGCAGATATCGACCTGTCGCCTTATGCCACTACCGCTCAACTTAACACTGAGGTCGGTGCGCGGGAGGAGGTAGACCAAGCGCTGCAGTCTGCATTTAATGCCCACACGTCCTTTATAGCTTCTGCTGACGATTTAGGCCATGTCCGAATCGGTGAAGGGTTAGTAATTGATGAAGACGGAATACTAAGTTTAGGTGACTTAGATTCTGCTTTTGCTACTGATGCACAGGTTGCAAGTGCTGTCAGCGCTGAAGCAACTCTAAGAGCGGCGGCGGATTCTGCACTACAAACAAACATCACGAATGAAGCGACGGCAAGAGCAAGTGCTGATACGACACTTCAGGCCAATATTACAAGCGAGGTGGCGGCAAGGGCTGCCGCTGACACTTCTCTTCTTAGCTCAATAAACGCCGTGGCGGACCTCGCTCCTAAAGCGATAGGTAACGCAGCGATGGTTGATGGCTCGGTAGTCGTTGCATCTTCTATCGTCACGGCTAATTCCATCATTCACCCAACAGGACAGGACGCGAACATTTCAGGCACGCTCGGAATCTCCGCAAGGACACCTGGCTTGAGTTTCACAATCACAAGTTCAAACGGCGGCGACAATGGCGTGGTCGGTTGGGCATTACTGGAGCCTTAACATGAAAAAGCTTTTTCTATTGTTCGTTTTACTTCTGGTCTCTTCATCCGTAAGAGCGCAACAAACCGTATTCGTACCTAACTGTTCAGGGTCAAATGACACTGCTGTATTTTCGGCAATCATTGCCTCAATCGGCTCTAATACCGGAACTATAAAGCTCCCTTTTAAGAGGGGCTCAAGGTGCGCGGTTGATACCCTAACGATTCCATCAAACATTACTTTAGACAACACGGATGGAACAGGGATTCAGGTTAATACCTCGCTCACGTTGGCAAGAATAGCTAACCCGCCAAGCAAGCAGATTTTTTACATGGGTGTGGGGGCTACTCTTTCTTTCTCCGTGTCCCCCAGAGAGGTTTACCCGGAGTGGTTCGGCGCACAGCATGACGGCGTAAGGCTGTCAGATGCAGCTATATCGGCCACTTCCACGATCATGACGAGCGCGACCAGTTGCGCTCCGACTGACGTGGGGAAGGCTATCAACGTTAAGGGCGCTGGTGCTGCGGATTTAGTCACTACAATAGCATCATGCTCCGGCTCAAACTTTGTTCTGACTCTGGCGGCATCTACTACCGTTTCGGGAGCTAAGGCGTTCTACGCCACTCCCGATACGGCAGCGATAAATTACGCGAAGAACTCCATTCCCACAAACGGCCAGTCTTCAACTCTCTATTTCTCTCCGGGCATTTGGCATACCACCGGGGGGATAGAGATGAGCCGTGACAACTTAACGATTAAAGGGGCCGGGATGGGGGCGACAATTATAGCCGGAACGACCTCGGCCTCAAGTGTCTTTCAACGCCCCGCAGGCGGCTCGAATTTCAATATAGCGTTTGAAGATATTGGCTTCGATAACAGCTTCGCCACCTTCACTTCGACCATCAGCACGAACCGCAGTTTGATGGGCGGAACGTTTCGTGTGAGCCGTTGTGCATTCTGGAAGCCCGGGGGCGGCGGGGCTGTCGGCTTAAACGGAATGTCCAACGTCACGATTGAAAATAATCTGTTTCAGACAGATGGTATTCCCGGCTCCTCGGTCGGCATAATCATGCAAAATGCCAACAGTAATATAACCATCCGGGGGAATACTTTTCGGTATCTGACTGACGCCGTAGTGGGTGATTCCAACGGAACCGAAGGGGGGCCGTATGCCGACCTTATAGAAAACATCAATATAGAAAATAATACTTTTAACGCGGGGTGGTGGACGCTCAAAGAGAAATACACAGGCTCTACGGGTACGTACACGGGTACGGTACTGACCGATTCCGCGGCTGCTTTTTCCGCAATATCCGCAAGCGATACCGTCCGAATCATGCCTGTTAAAGTAACTTCGGGAGCTACCGTTACTTACGACAGACTAAAGATTACGGACACCTCTGTTAATTTCAACTCCACTTCAAATCCAATGGGGAGGGCGGTAGAACGTGGGGACATAATTCGTGCGGGCTCAGCCTTCGCCGTGGTCTCAAGTGTTGATTCAAACACGGTTCTGAGAGTCGAGGATTGGCTCTCCGATACTGACAGGCTCCCGGTAGCCAGACCGGCAACTAACACCGCGTTCACAATTTACGGATTGTGGCTCGGCAGCGTTTCCTCTTCAACCGGAACGACTGTCAGTGTGGACAGGTGGAGGGACTTCGACGGAAACTCCGCCACACCCCCTTCAGGCACTAGATACGAAGTATTGTATTCACATCCTAATTACCCGATTAACCTAGAGGCCAGCACAAGATTAGTCAGGATTTCAGGTAACACATTAAGACGTGGATGGTCTGACCAGATTAGTGTTTATGGAGAGCAGTATAGAATAACCGACAACACAATAGAGGATAGCCAGGATTCCAGCATCACTGTTCACGGGGCAAGGGGGTTGATCTCCGGAAATCGAATAAGCCATTCAGGGACGTACGGCATATTTTCACAGGGCGTTGATAATGTTATTACTGAAAATATCATCACCGATAGCCAGTGGACGAACAACCTCGATGCGGTAAAGCTTGGGGATATAATCGTTCGCGGATCAAGCTCTCGCACTGTCGTTTCTCTAAATAACTGCCGACGCATCAACCTCCTTCCATACGGCTATCACGGGATTGTGGTCTGGAATACCAGCACGACGACGCTCACGGATGATGTAAGAGTCGTCGGCAACACTTCAACGGGCCATGTCACCGACGACATAAGAGTTTACGGCGCGGGCGTCACCAACACACTGGTTGAGAACAACCGGGCTGATGTTTACGACCTTGCGGTGACGGCTATATCTTCGGCCCGCTCGCAGAGATTATCAGGGACGGCCACCTACGATGCTCCCTCCCTTACTAACGGCTCGTCTACCACTACGACCATTACGGTACCGGGTGCCAGCGCAGGCGACCCCTCGGCTGTGAGTCTGGACACGGCAACTGCTTCGGGTTGGGACATATCGGGGATCGTGACAGCACGGGACACCGTGACAGTGACGATAGTTAATCGTACTGGAGGGACGGCAGATTTAGCCTCCGGCACCCTGAAAGCCTTCGTATGGCCCATCACAAGACAAAGAACGGACAGGTTATCCAGTACGACAACTTACGATCCACCATCTTTAGCAAATGGCGCTTCCACTTCGACAACCGTCACTGTCACCGGGGCCGTAGTCGGAGACGCGGCCCACGCGGATCATTCTTCGATAGCAGTATCGGGATGGACGGTCAGGGCTTATGTCGTATCGCCTGATACCGTGAGAGTGGTGTTTATTAATAATACCGGGGCAACTGTGAATCTGGCGTCAGGTACTTTGAGGGCTAACGTGTGGCAGTGAGGAGCGCTGAATGGTAACTCCATATACGAGTGGCAATAGAAGGGAGAAGGCGAAGAAGCCCTTCCTTCATAGCATAACGAGGGAGGGCTTTCATTCCTGTTTTGAACTTATAAGCACCCCACGAAGGATTTGTAACGATTTGTTTAACGACTCTCAAATCACAGGACTGAAGCAGCCAGCGGATAGAGTTAGGGCTGTATCTATTGATATGCCCGACAGAAGTAGCGACGTAGTCTTTTCTTCTCGTCAGGGTATCTTCAAGAGGCACTTCAACGAAAACATACTCCGCGACTCTCTTTGCTTCGTAAAGAAGCGCCCTCGGGTGCTCAACGTGCTCAATGACGTGAGAAAGATAGGCAAGGTTAAACGATTTGTCAGGGAAAGGTATCTTGTAGCCGTCAAACACCTGAACGCTTTTAAGTCCCGGGATATTTCTCTGTTGAATTGCTTCGGCGCCCGAAGGGGAAAGCTCAATCGCGTGGAGTTCTTTACCAAAGTCTCTAAGCTCGGAAAGAACGGCACCCTCCCCGGCACCTATGTCGAGAATAGTTTCATGAGGAATGCCGGAGCAAAGTTTAATTATATTCGCGGCTTTATCTCTGGCACCAATAGCACGCCACCGGCTCTCGCCGTGATAGTAGCCAGCGTAATTATCAACAAGCTGTTTGCTTACCGTGCTCATTACTTATGCTTTATCCATGTTTTAGTCTTCTTTACGGGGACGAAATCACCCAGAGAGCCGCTCCAGTACAGCGTGACCAGAAAGGCGAGGATGATACCCATAGCAATACAGGTATAAAACAGTGGCCGCCTGTTTCTGCACATGGGACAGATGGCGGTTAAGGTGCCGATTTTAGTACGGCAATGGGAGCAACGAGACATTAAGAGAGTTTAACACATGACTAAGCGAGAATGGGAGCGAAGGGGATTACTAACGGCTCATAAGATTGCCGCCGCTGATAGTCGGGCCTGCGCTGGAACTTATAGACCCTGAAGTGGGATGTGACCGTCACCCTGAATGTTGTTTAGAGGAGAATTAGAGATGAACGCTGAACGGACAGAACGAGGCTTTGTAAAAGTCACTCATGAAAGCTATGTAAACCCCTCGGTACAGGAATTATTAATTCAAGAATGCTCGCATATAGGGCCTTACGAAGATTCTGATAACCGTCCGGGTAGTAGCTACCTGTGGATTGGAGAGAAACATCGATTGAACCGCGAGGAAGTGACCGAGATGGTTTCACATCTACAGCACTGGCTAAATACAGGACACTTACAGGTATAGACCGGCTAATAGCGTAAATGAGCGCCTTTATCAACAATCTTGAATTCTTCTACTCGAACCTGCCCGAGCACTTCCTCGCGGCAGATGAATTCCTTTTTCTCAAGCGTTTCATGAGCCCCTTCTGCCAGGAGCTGGACGAATACGACCGCGTCTTTTCGGAGTTCCACAGGAATATAAATCCCGACACGGCCACGGAGGAATTCTTAGACTACTTCCTCTTCTCCTTCTTCGGCTGGGGCTGGTTCCCCGCCTGGTTCACCCTAGAGCGCAAGCGGAGCTTCTACCGCAACGTGGCTACTCACTACGCGAGGCGCGGAACGGCGCGCGGCCTCCGTGAGTTTCTGGCAGAGTTCGGCGTCAAGGCTCGCGTCATCAACAGGCCGCAATTCTATGAGGATGTGACGCTCGACCAGGAGGAGTGGACGGTCGACGGCCCCCTCTACATCTTCGTGCAGATATTCCCTCGCGTAGAAGGCGTGCCTGAGAACCTTTCCTACTTTGAAGACTTCACGCTAGATCAGGACATAGCGATAGACCCCCAGCTTCAGATTACAAGGCTCGACATAGACGAGCTCTTAAGATTTCAGCAGCCTTTAGGACAGCACATCATCGTGGAAGACAAACTTGCCGCTTGAGAGGTGGATAAAATATGAGCAGAGAAGTTCTCGTACAGGTTTACGACAATCCGATAGACGGCAGAGAGTACGGCCGCGTCTTCAAGTCTTCTGATTTGATGAAGTCGCAGGAGTACTCACACGCCCATATACAGGGCATCACGCGCGATCTGCTGATGCAGGGCGCAGCGGACCCGGTTGTTGCCGGATTCGAGTATGACCTTCCCGGCCTCCTCCAGGTCTCAATAGCTCCGGGACACGCCGTGGATGAAGACGGCTACGGTTACGACCAGTACCCGGGCGAAGACGATGTTATAGCGCAGATAGGCGCGGCCAACGTCGCTCTGCCGCGCATAGATTTGATTGTAGCCGTCCTGGCGAAGGATCAGGAGGCTGAACCCGTGCTGCTCCCGCACAGGAAGCTCCTCACAGAGCTGGAGGTGGAGTCAGGCGTAGAGCCGGGTGATCCTGTTCCTTTCAATGTGGCGACCGAGCGGCGCAACACGGTCACGATTGCGGTCCGGGCCGGTGTGGCAAATGCTGATCCGGTTCCTCCTGCCGCCGGTCCGAACGAGGTGCCGCTGTATCGAGTGAGAGTCGAGGCCGGGGCGGTCGCATTGACGGCCGACAAGATAACGGACGTGCGGCCACTGGCCCGCTCGCTCTACGACGCATGGGCTCAGATAGACGACATCAACCAGTTCATCGGAGATGCAAATCTTCATGAGTACATAGACGACCGCGTCAACGGGCTGTTTGTGGATAGCGTTTATTTCACGAAGAACTACAACGACCCTGGAAACCTGCTCACTCTTGACCTTGACGTTGCTGCGATGGACGCGCACAACGACGCGCGTTATGTGAACGTCACCGGGGATGCCATGACCGGCGCTCTTTCGGTGGTTCGTGAGGCTGCGGGCGGCGTGCCTGTAGTCAACTCGGCGATTCATGGCGAGAACGCCAGCACAGCAGACGGACAGACACGCTACGGCGTGAGCGGCATTATCGGGAGCGGCTTCAACGGAGTCACCAGCGCTGGAGTGTACGGCCACGGCTACAACGGGGGCGGAAACCTCACCAGCTCCGTGATGGGCGTGAGAGGCTACGGCGAAGTGAGCCACTACGACGCCAAAGCCTACGGAGGCTACTTCGAAGCTATAGGCAGCGCGAACATTATAGGGGCCAAGACGCTGACTGGCGTTTACGGTCGCGCGAGCATGGCGACGAATAACACCGGAGGAAATATTTACGGAGGCTATTTCATCGCGGATAACAGCTCGGCTTCGTCCAATACTCGCTACGGCATCTATGCTGCCGTCACAGGTGCTGGGCCCGGCACTGCTTACGCCGGATATTTTGACGGCGACGTGAACATACAGAACGGCGCGTTGAAGCTGGGCACAACGAACGTCATAGATAGCTCTCGCAACGCGATTAACCTCACGACTCTGGCTGTGGGCGCGGCTTCCGCAAGCACCTTCAAAGCACTCATCAGCGGCGGCAACGGCAATCAACTGGTGCTGGACAACGCCGGCGAGCAGTACACGCAGGTCTACATTAGAAATAATAACGTCACGAAGGCTGTTTATTACTGGGACAACACGGCCGCGGCTTTCGTCTTCAATGCTCAAGCCGCCAGCTCCAGCATCAGGCTTTATGCCGCCAATGCGGAGGCCGGAAGGTTCGACGCTTCAGCGACTGCCGGTGACACTCGGTTTCTTGTTTACGATGTGTCTGCGGGGGCGCTGGTTCGCGTGTCCCGTGGCGCGGCCGACTCTGGCGGGGTTGGCTTCAGGTTGCTCAGGATTCCCAATTAGTAACATTGGATAAAGGAGAAGAATATGGCACTGGATTACAGAAGGCGGCTCGGCAAGATAATGGCTTTCGAGTCTGCCGACGGCGTGGCACATGAAGAGTCATTCTGGTACATAGACGAATTACAACTGAACATTTCCGGCAGACGATTGCAGTTTGTAACTGTCGCGCATCACGACACTGACGCGTACGATGCGGAGAAATGGCCCATCGCCGGAGCTTCCAAGCCTTACACCTTCGAGGGCGAAGAGTTCGACGCGTTGATAGCTCGACACCCTGACCTGGTGGGCATGCTGCTCAACGGGATGTGGAGCGAAGCACTGCTGAAGAAAGACGTGGGCGAGCCACCTGCCGAAGATCAACCGGACACGCGCAGGTCATTCTTTGAAGGAGCCGCTGACGCACAATGAGTAACGCAACACGTACGGCCATGAGAAAGGCGGCGCGAGCTTCAAAGAGCAACGACGCGTCGTATGTCATGCCCAGGCTCGGGGAGTTGCTCGATTCCGTTGGCCAGCCGGGGCGGCCCGGAGCGCTGCACAGGCTCAACGCCCAGCCTGTCGACCCGTTCCTCTCTTACCGGCTCAGCCAATCGATCGGGCAGGTTGAAGAGAAGTTATCTCATTATCACTCGACCCGCATAAAACTCTGCCAGAGGCTGGGAACTCTTAATGAGAAATCCAACCTTTTTGAGTTCGGGGATAATCAGGAGGAGTTCGACCGGGAGATTGAGAAGCTGAAGAGCATGCAGGTGAAGATAGATGTCGCGCCGGTGCGACTCAAGGAGCTTCACAATCCCTGCCCTACCTGCGGCCAGAATATGGTCAGGCTGAGCGCCCACGATATGTACGCGCTCTCGTGGCTTATCGTAGAAGGTTAAAAGCAGCTTTCACAGTGTAAACGAGAAAAGCCCGGATTCCTGCCGTCACGAAGCAGGAATCCGGGCTTTGGGTTGCTGGAGGCGTTTGTTAGAGCATGGGTTACAGGTCGCTCACTGCGTGCCTTGTCACACAAGGAGACATTCTTGTGTTAGCATCAGCCAGTTTCGCTTGACCTTATTATCTCAAAGGATTTGCCCCATGAATCTCACCCCGGAAGAACGTCGCAGAATTTACGAAGAAGAGAAGGCGCGAATAAATAATGAGGAACAGGCCACTCGACGAAGTTGGACATTATTTCTGTTGCTCATATTTGTATTGGTTGTAGGGGCCCTCGCGGTCATATATTTTCTTGCTTATGGAAAATCAGGGTTAAATCCAACAACTGACCAAACAGCAGGCGCTTCATCAAAAGGCGCGCAACCTAATTCCACTAACAATACTCAAGGTCTCAATGCAGAAATAGGCTCAACGGAGGAAGGAGTAGGGCGACTAGAAAAAGCAGAGTATGGGTTTAAGGCAGAAGATGGCTGCCGTGATTTATACTACCGGATGAGAGATGATGGAGATCAGAGCGCGGAAGCAATAGCTAGAAATATGCAAGAGGCTGATAAGAGCATCACTTACAATCAGGTCATGAAAAACCCAATTCCCTTCTACGGAAAACCTATTGTAATTACAGGAAGGATCTACCAAATTTTTGAGTACCCTGCTGATGATGGCAAATTCTTTACCGATGTTCTAATGAATTGGGGACGGGATTATGTGATGGTGAGTGTTGTCTCTCAGACGCCCTTTGTTAAAGGAGATCGTATAGTAGTAGTGGGTTATCTGGCAAAGCATCTTTATCAGTATAAATCAGTTGCACAATGGGATGTTGCTGTCCCGCTGATTGTGGCACGCGCCATACTCAAACCTAATGAGGCTGCGAAACTAAAACCTAAAAAGTAAAATGGCTCTTTATCCCTGTCTGGATTGTGGAAAAGAAATATCAGAACAAGCAAAAACTTGCCCTAATTGTGGCCGGGCAACAAGTATATTAATAAGTCGTATGACAATGTGGCGCTTGATTCGGGCTCTGATGGCCCTGGTCTTAATTGTATGGCTGTTTGCGGAATTAAGTAGCCAGCAATAAAAGCATGTAATGGCAAGAATGTTATAAATAGGTGTTGTAGATTTTCAATCCGATAAAAAATAATGCTAACCCGGCGATAAAGAAAACAGTTAGAGGGAGAAGGTTAATCCAGCCGCAACGAGGACAAAACCACGCTGTACTCGAAATCTTGCGCTGACAGTCAGGGCATGAAACTAGAGCCATGCGCGAGAAAATAGCACACCGACACTTTTACTTTCCAGATTTCATTGACGTGCTAGTCTCAACTCAAAATATTTTGAGTCACCCACTTCTCTTCCCTTCATACCCTCCTAGCTAAGCCCGGATTATGCTCATTTCAGCACTATAGTCCTTATTTTGTTTTGCTATTCCACTTGCTTGTGGTATATAGGCTTGATAGGAGGAGCTGAATGGCCAAAGCAATGACCATTGCCGACGAGGTGTTAGGTCGTTATGGTTTAGCAGAAGACCCCTTTTCCCTTTCACCAGACCCCAGATTTTTATATCTCACCAATCAGCATAAAGCTGCTCTGGCAAAACTTCGCTACGTCATGGAGCGCCGGCAGGGATTTGCTGTCCTGTATGGCGACGTCGGTCATGGGAAAAGCTCTCTTATTCGCCGCCTCTACGGCCTTTATAAAGACCAGGAAGCGTACGAGACGCTGCTTGTCACCAACCCCGACTACCCCACTGCCCTCCAACTATTAAAGCGGCTAACGGATGAATTCGGGCTTCCTCGTCGTCCGTCGAAACTTGACCAGATGCAGGAGCTGGAGGGCCATCTTGTGGATAGGTTTGCCGCCGATCGGAACGTGCTCATTCTTATTGATGAGGCGCAAATGATGCGGGGCGAGCAGTTTGAGCTGATACGGCAGATTACCAACTTTGAAAGTGACGACCGGAAGTTGGTTCAAATTATACTCGCCGGACAGAATAACCTGCGAAACAAGCTGAAACTCAAGCGGGCCCTGGTTTCACGCGCCGCAGCCGTGGCTACTCTTGATCCTCTGACTCCTGAAGAGACTGCCGATATGATTGCCTTTCGACTTTCTGTCGTAGGACGCCATGCTCCTCTTTTCGCGCCAGATGCGCTGAATTTAATTTATGAGCTTTCAAAAGGCGTCCCCCGCGAGGTGGTTAAAGTCTGCATGAACGCTATCACTATCGGCGGGATGATGGAGGAAGATTTAATCACAGCAGAGGTGGTGAATGAGTCAATCCAATAAGCGGGGATACGCCGCACTCTACGATATAAGCGAGCGTAAGAAACAGGAACAGGAGCAGAAAAAAGACTCTAGTACTCTAGTACTAGAGTCCCAGAGCGATAATCTTGAAACGCCGCCAATTATTGAGGAAAAGCCTTTCTCTACTACTCTAGTACCAGAGTACCAGAGCGGTCTAGTACCACAGTCGAACTTTTACAGGAAGCCCAACGAGACTGTAGACAGTCTGGATAGAACCTTAACGCCTGCGGAAAGCAAAGTACTGGACCATCTCCTGCGCCTCACGGTTGGCTTCAACACAGATCGCAGGCAGATCCGAGTCTCCAAATTAAAAGAGCGAACCGGCTATAGTTCGGCGAAGACTGTTCGCATTGCCCTTTTCGGTCTTATATCAAAAGGTATTATTAAGAAGATAAGCAGGAACAACGACCCTCTTGGGGATGAATATATTATTCTCGATAGGTCTAGTACTAGAGTACCAGACCACTCTAGTACTCGGGTCGAAAGTAGTGGAGTACTTGAGTCAAATTCTACCAGACAATTAAATACAAGTATTAAAGACAAAAGAATTGATGATGACGCTGCGCTGGCCGGTCTGAACGAAATATTGAAACAGGCCGCAAAGGAGATCACAGGCAGGGACCCGTCTCCATCCGAGAACGAGCGGTGGAGGGAGCTGGCCGAAGTCCTGGTAATGGAAGCGAAGATAGCCGCAGCACGCACGACCGTCTCTAGCCTTCCTGCTTTCTTGGCCGAGCACCTGCGGCGGCGTCTCTGGAAAAAGGACAAGGCCCAGCTCGCCAGCGAGCAAACTGCAACTCCCCAGACGCCTGCCGCACAGGCCCTGACTGAAGAACAGATCAAGGCTTGCCCCGACTGCGGCGGGTCTACCTGGTATTACCCGGAGGGGCCTGAGAAGGGAATTAAGCGCTGCAGGCATGAAAGATTAGGAGAGAAATAATGGGAGATATAGACGTAACTAACACGCCCGTCGGCAAGTCAGTTGTGGTAGCTGATACAAGCTACATCAAAAGTGTTTTCTCGCGAGTTAGTGAAGCTGAAGGAGTTCTCGAGCTCTACGATCCATCTACAGGCAAGGCAGTACTCAGATCTAACGTGTCTATGAGCACGGGAGGATATCACTCTACTTGGTTCGATAGAGACTTTTGGAATGTGTATGTAGACGGAAAGCCTCTTAATCCGGGAGCGGGGTCTACCCAAGGCGATATTAGCTGGGATCCGAAATCTAAAATAATTAATATCACGACCAAATAAAGACCGAGGTTTAACTCTTGCGTGAAACCCTGTGAAACATGAAAACACTGAGAAATAGCGAAATATTGAGGAAAAGTGAGGCCGCTATAGAGCTTGGCTTTTCTTTTAGCATGGCATTTCTGGAAATGGCGCTATCCTGAAAAGCTATGAGGCAAAAGGGAATTTGTGAATAGTGAAAGGGCAATGGTGAATGTCCACAGAGCTTCAAAAATTTGACCAGAAGGCTATAGCGCTCTTCGTAGAGAAGTCTCTGTCAGCGGAGACCAGGCGCAAATATAGGGCGACTGTAGAGGAGTTCTCTCGGTTCGTCGGAGGAGTTGCGCCTCATGAAGTGACGCCGGCACATGTGGCCGCCTGGCGGGACCGCCTACGCGCGCGCAATCTACGTGACTCCACCATCATCTTCAAGCTCTGCGTCGTCCGCTCGCTCTTCGACTACCTGCGCGAGGGAGGCATGGTCTCCCGCAACCCGGCAGCGACGAAGCTCGTCTCGGCGCCGCGGAACTCTGACGTCGTGAAGGGGCGGGCGCTCTCGGCCAAGGAGGTCAAGCACCTCCTGGCTGGCCCGGACAGGTCAAAGCCCGAGGGCGCGCGCGACTACGCGATGATGCTCGTCATGTTGCGGCTCTCCCTGAGAGTCAGCGAGGTCTGCGCGCTGCGCGCCTCGAGCGTGAGGTGGGAAGAGGGGCGCTGGACTCTGACCTGCAAGGTCAAGGGCGGTAGGGAAGAGAAGTGGCCGCTCCCGCAGGACGTCAAGGCCGCGATCGACGACTGCCTCAGGCTAGACCAGAAGCGGCGTGAGACAGTCAAGAGCGGGGGAGGGGATGCCTTCCTCTTCCAGCCCACGGTCAATTACAGGAGCCTGGAATTCGACAAGGGACTATCGCCCAGGATGGTGCATTACATCGTAGGGAAGTGGGGCGACTACGGCCGCCTGGGGAAGGTCTCGCCGCACGACCTGCGCCGGACGGTCGTCACGCACCTGCTGAATAAGGGGCATAGCTATAGGGACATTCAGATGGTGACAAAACATAGGGATCCGAAGACCGTGCAGCGCTATGATAAGGGTAGGGAGAATCTGGAGAGGAACCCTGTAAATTCTTTCAGCTACGACGAGTGACACCTGACGTTCGGCCACTTGTCAAGCAGTTCAATTATTGTTATCTTGCCGCCGGCTCCGAAAGAGCACGCGCTCTTACCCTCAGGGGCCTAGCCGGGGAGTCCTTTCCCGGTCATTAATCTGAATGGCACATTAGCTTTTGAGAGCAACCTCAATTCTCCGCAAGCCCCTCTTGTGTCGTTTGTAGCTCACACCCTCTAGACCGCCCTGCAATGGGGCAAAGGAAACTATCGTGAAAACTAGATCTAAGGCGACGTGGATCCACCACGCCTCGTCCAACCGACAACCCCGTCGTATTTTCGACATGCTGGCTGAAAGTCTGAGACTCACCATCCTGACCTTCTTCTTCATCACCGGAATCTACGGCATTTACTCCAACCCGAACGACAATAACGTAACAGAGATAGCCCGTCTGGTGCTGCAAAACGCTCCGCAGGTAATACGCTCCGTCAAACGCTTGCGTCGATAATCACGCCGAAAGGCATAGACCGCGGCCCTCGAAAGTCTTCACAGGCAAACGGGGGCCGCGCCCTTTTTCTCAACTCTTACCTTATTTTGGTCAGTTATAATTTACTGCCGCCTGCCTGTTTTGCTTCGTCAGAAAGGAAGTTGGCTTGTGCGATGCGCGCGCCACTTCTTCGGGAGTGCAGTAAGAGCTTTTCATTACGCCCGACGACAGATTCACTTCGCACGCGAAGCGTTTGAGGTCTCTGGTGACCAGGAGTCTCGTGAGCATGTCTGCGGCCTGGATGACAATCGCGGCGTTGATGTTCAGGCTCTGGAGGTTCGCCGCCGCCCGCTCCGCGCAGCTCATCCCGTCGGCGCTCGCAGCCTCCTCTTCGGGCTGCGGCTCTAAAAGGCCCGGATATTGAATCGCGGGGCTTGGGAGTGCTACGCATTTTCCGGGCTCGGGGAATGCCCCACGCACGTGCTCGGCGGAGTAGGCCGAGCCTAAGAGCACGCGGCCGAAGTTGCTGACGTTGCCGTTGTCGAGCCACCAGAAGGAGGGGGGCTGCTCGTTTGGATCTTCGGGGTTGTGCTTGAGCACGTCGTTGATAGTCTGACGCGCCCGCGCGTTGTCTACGCAGCCAACCACTACTGTAAGCTCACGGCCGAGAATCATGCTCTCGTCGAACTCGCCCACGTAAGAGCTGACGTTCAAGCCCCACGCCTGGCCGTAGCGGCGCGCCAGGGCCTCCGCTTTCGGCACCGCGGCCTCGAACTCCGCGTCGCAGAAGAGCGATCGCCCGACGTTCTCCTCCTTCACTATGTCCGGATCAACGATAGTTAAGTGCGAGGCTTTGCCCATCCTGTATAGCGAGTGCATCAGCCGCCCTATATGCATCGCCATGAAGGAGCCGCCACCACCGGCACCCACCTGCACAATCTGCACGAACTCCCAGTCGGGGAGCTTTACCGCCGATGCCTTCAGATAGTTCGTGTCGAGGGTGGGGAGCACCTCCGTCTTTACTGGCCGGGGCTGCGCCTTGCGGCCCTGAAATTTTTTACCCTTCTTTCCCATCTCTTAGTTACCTTTCAAGCAGTCATTTAATTCAGTCGGCAGTTCAAAGAATTCGGAGGCCGGCCATTCACACCCGTGGCCGAAGAGTGAGACGCGCACGCGCAACTCAGGCCTCTCGAAGATGTTGCCGATCACCCCATAGACCCGGAACCAGCCCAGCTCGTCGGTGTCATCACCGGGAGAGAATTCCGCCCTCATGTAATGGTGGCTGTGGACTTCTATCAACGCGCGCTCGGTAGAAGAGCCCGCACCAGTCTCTTCGGGTTCAACCCACTCCCGGCTCGCGCGCTGCGGCGGTGCCTCCAGGTTCCAACCGCCTTCGCTTATGATTGCGTCACTGGTATGCGGCTCGCCATGGTTCAGGTAGAAGAGCGCCTCTGTCGGCTCTGGAGAAGCGCACGCGCGCGAGACCGTGAGCATTAGCTCTACCAGTTGCATCGGAACACGCGGCAGGTCCCACTTCACGTAAGGCGTGACGGGCTCCAGGCCCCTGAGCTGCTGGAAGTGGACGCCGACGGGCAACCCCACCTCCAGCCCGGGGCGGCGCGAGCGCGCGAGCACCCCGTTTGCGCCGATTAAGTAGCAGACGGCCATGGAGTCATCCACCTCCGGCAGGGGCTGACCGCGCAGCGCGAACTGGTAAGAATTGAAACCCGACGTGATCATTCTTCCTCTGAGGGCGCAATCTCGCCATCCTTAGTAAACGCCCTAATCACCTGGTCAATGCTCAGGCCCGTCCCCATGTAGCGGATAAGGTCTTCAGACGGATAGGAGGGGCTTTCTCCCGAGCGCGCGGCTTCGCGTAGCCCATCGCGTACATCCTCGTCATACTTCCTGGATTTGCCGGAAGCGGCGTGGTTGCTGAAGGTCGTGGAGATAAATAGCTCCCATGCGTTCACAATCGCGCGCCCGGTGCACGCCGGTGGCTTGTGCGGTCCCCAGCAGACTTCCCCGTCCTCGAAGACGTTGGGCAGGGGAGCACGCATGAGATCGTTGTATGGTTCGAATTTCGGTGCCCTCAGAGCCCAGAGCCAGTATTTCGTCCCGGCGCCGAAGAAGATGAGGGAGGGCAAAGGCGCCGTGATGCGCTCCAGATTGTCGGCAATGGCCTTCGCGTCCGTCGTCAGCTCAAGCTTATGAAGCCCGGGCGGTACGTAGAGCACGGCCCACTCGCCGCGGCCGCCATCGCCCCAGCGCACGACCGAACGGCAGGTGGTGTCCTGGTTGATCCAGCCCGTATCGACCGGGATGTTGGTGAAGGCCTCACGAACGGCCGCCTCGCTCCGGAGGGCTTCAATCTTCGTGCCCTGTAGCGTCACCATCGTAAACAGAAACTGGCCGTCGAAGAATTTAATTGTCGGGCAGGACTGTTCGTCCTGCCGGGGCATGAGTAATCGCTGGTTCTCTTCCATTATTCTCTCTCCAACCTCTCTAAAGCGTCCTGTAAATCTTCCGCCCTCATCACGCCCGTGAGACCCGATTCGGCCTCCATCTCGTAGGCGTCGTTCCACATCTGGATCGCAAGGATGACGCCGACCCGTCCTGTCACGCGGAGCCAACGGTCGAAGTCAAGCACCTGCTGGTTTATCTCCTCGGCCTGACGTCGGTGGAGGAAGAGCATGCCTACATTACGGCGCGTCCAGGGCAGCAGCACGGGCCCCTGCCCGGGCGGAATGTCGAGCCATAGCGAGCCGGTCTTGTAACCGACGAACTTGAATGCGAGGGGAAGGTAGCTCAGCCAGTTCCCGGCCACCGCGCACCAGTAATTGAAGTGCGTCCAGGCGTACGCACCCAATTGCGGCGCGACCTGTGATTCGTCCAGCCCGTATGAGTTGAGAAACTCGCTGCGATGCCTTCTGCCGAGCGGGTGGCCCGCAAGTACCAGCACCAACTGGAAAACGAGCTGGATATTGTCCCAGGGGCAGCAACCTCCCAGTTGTAGCCAGTCGTGCTGTTGAGTTCCCATGACGGGGATAGCAGGCAACAGAAAGTCCGGGTCGCGCTCGATTAACTTCTCAAGGAGCGAGTGCCTGCGGTCACCGGCTACGACCAGCGGGAAAAGGTGCTCGTTGACTAGCCGGTAAAACTCATGCTCGCGCGCCGTCGAAAAAGCTGGCGATTGCGAGGCCGCATAATGTCGCGGGTAGAGGTCGCGGTAAATGCTCATCAGGTCAAGCGATAGTTTTACGCGCGCGTCCCAAGCCTCCTTCTTATGAGTGGAGAGTACCTTCAGATACTCCACGGCGCCTGCCGCTGTCCTGGTGCGCATGCGCCCCGCCAGGTAAAAGCGCGCGTCCGTCGTGCCGAGCTTCGACTTGTCGGCGAGCAGCATGGAGGCCGCGCTCTGTGTGGTTAAAGCTTCCATCTCTCAGAATCCTAAGGGAACAGTCTTAGACGATGCCGGCTTCGACTGACCGAGGACGGCAAGCGCGCGATGTACAGCCTTAGCCTCTCTCTCCCCCTCCACGATGGCGCGCTCAATTTCGCCGCGGCGCGCCATCTGGCCGAAGAATTCCTTGTCGCCCCTCGTTTCGGCCAACTGGCAGGCGGCCGCCATCGTTATCGCGGGGTTTACATAGTCAGGGGCACCAAGTAGCGATTCGACGACTCGCGCGAGAGGTGAAGTGGCTTTGCCAGCCAGTGCCGGCACATTCTGCTTCGGCGCTGCTCGCTTGGAGACAGTCACGACCGCTGGAGCGCCACCGCCCTTCTTACCTTCAATCTGGATGTCGGCGTTCGCCGCGCCGGGAAAGTCAGCCTCAAGAGCCGTGCGCACCGCCTCTTTGCCGAGCGCGACGATCTCGTCGGGGAGCGTCACTTCTTTACCTTCAATTTTTACGACTGCCATGAATGCTTATCCTCCTCGGATGCTGTTCTCTCTGCGGTGTTTCAGGCACGGGCGCGGGTACTTGAGCGCGCTCCTTTCTTAGAGCCTTTAGTGGATGATTTCTTCGCAGACACTTTGGTCGCGCGCGCCGACGGCTTCTTAGTCGCGGATTTTTTGGTGGAGACTCTCTTCTTGGAGGCAGGTGAAAACTTTTTCTTCTGCGCGGCCAGCGCGTCGGTGATACGCTTGGCGTCCTTCGCATCAAACCGCGAATAGAAATTAGAACTGCCGATGTGATAGTGCTCGGCCAACCTGTTAAGGGCCTCCAAGTCCTTCGCCCCCTTCAAGCCTTCCAATATCCGCTCGACTTTGGGCTTGGGCTCCGCTTTCTCAGCCGCGGTGGTGTCTGCCTTATTGAAAATGTTGGTGCCAAGCTGATAGTCAATCATTTTCAGGACTCGGTCGGGCAGCACCAGTTCCTCAAGCGGGATGACTTCACGCCCTGCCCCCTGCACGTTGTCTGCGACGTTTACCGTGGCCTGCACCTTACCCTTGAGTCCGGCTATGAATGTGAAGCCTATGATCATCTTCCTGTTCTTAAGGCCCTTTTCGATTGCGAGCCCGACGGGCGGAGCCTGCCTGGGCGCCGATTGTACTTGCGCGCTCGAGGAAGGGGCCTGCTGTGCGGGATGCTTCTCGGCCGGTGCCTCCGGCCTCGTCTCTTGACGGGATTCGGAAGCGGCTCGCTCCACGGGACGGTCGCCGGAAGCCTCTTTGGGGAGTGTGAATTTGCCAGTCTCAGGCTGGCTGATGAGGCCTTCCGAGAGCGTCGCGTTGATGACATAGGACTGGCAGCCGAGATCTTCAAGCTCCAGTCTGGAGAGCATTCCATATTCTTCGAGGGCCGAGACGACGTCCGCAGGCTTCCACACGTAGAAGCATCGCCCGTTTTCGTGGCGCTCGATTTCGCGCGCGGTCCGGGCCTGGTTGATGTCATGCATGGTGAAGCCCTGCGCCAGTACTTCCTCTGTCGTCATGCCCTCTGGGCATTTCTTCAAGAGAGAGGCGAGCCTGTATGACGGCGAGAGTTGTTCTGTGAGTGCTTCGCCGCCGCCGGATGTGGTAGATTCAGCACGCGCGCCGTCGGAAGGTTTGGCGAGCGCAGTGCCATGTTCGGTGGCCTCGGGCGAGGACGACACCGAATCGGCTGCTGCATCACTTGCGCCGGGCCTTTGGGCCTCGACGATCTCATCGCTGCTTTCCGCCGGCGCGGCCTCAGCTGCCTGGGCTGAAGTCTCCTCAACGAATTCATTCGCCGCATCGCTTTCCTCTGAGAATAATTCGGGTTCCTCAGCGCGAGGCTGGGCTGGCTTCGACGGAATAGACCTGACAACCCCATCGGCGCCGCGCCTGCGCCCGTCATCACTCAAAATATTTTGGGTCAGGGAAGCGCGCTCATCCGTCGGTATTCTGCGCACCACGCGTACGAGCCCAACAGGAACATTCAACATTGAGGCCAAAGTCTCATCCGTCTCCTGCCCTTCGTTGAGCTCCAGCGCCGGCAGCAGGGGTACGAGATCACGGCGCACGCTGCTTATGAACTGCTGTGTAACATGGGCAATCCCGCCCAGAATGGTGTCGCTCTCTTTGAACCACTCCGGGTCGGATAGCAGCGTCACGACCTTCAGCCGCTTGTCGTCGTTGGTGAGCTTCAGGCCGTGTTCGACGTTGGCTTCAAGCGCGAATCTGATGGCATCGCGTAACGTCCCATGATGGACTGTAACGTCGAGAAGCTTGCCGGCCCTGGTGGCTCCCGCGTGTCGGTGGTTTCCGTCTGCGAGCCAATAATTTTCACCGTCGAAGAAAATGTCAGCAGGAGGGTAGGTCCGCCCGGCCCTGTAGCCCGCCTCCAGTTCTTCCACGTGATCTATGTCAAGGCCCTGCGCGCGCATTAAAAGCGATGGGTGGGTCTTAATCCTGGCCGGATCCATCTGCTGTGTGAGAATGCCGCTCGTCTCTTCAGAATCCGACAGGCCAGCGTACACACAAACATTACATGCATCCAATGCTTCATGGAGCTTGGTGCGTTGTGACGGGGTAAATCTTCTGTCAATAGTTACATCCTGGAGTTGGTTATCTTCAATGAGCTTCCTGAATGCAGCGATTGAGCCTGTCTGATTGGCTTGGGTTAAGAGAGACTCGAAGAATTCAGGAGGGGAAGGGACCATTATCTCTTCCAGCGTCATGACGGCTACCGTGTCTGCCGCGGCCTTGAGCGCATTCAAATCTTCCGCACAACAAACCAGGATGATAGCGTCGGCCCCATCGTCCAGCTGCTCCGAATTGACAAGCGCCCGCCAGTAAGAGAGCAGATCGTTCGAGGTCTTATAGAAATCGGCAAGGGTAAGCGCGTGCTTGATTTCAAAGATCGCTTCCTCCGTTACGACGTCCGCAGCCCCGCCCGCGCATTCTACGTCACACCTAACCTCTACCCCCTCGGCTTTAAGCCATTCGACGAGCTTCTTCCGTAGGTCAACCTCATGATCGGAGAAATGCTCTGT
>DASVVZ010000255.1:0-4308 GCA_036389875.1 Pyrinomonadaceae bacterium | reverse complement strand
GAAAATCTTCAGCGTCGAAGAGGCCAATGCACTGATTCCCAGCGTGAGGCGCTTGGTAGAATCCATTCAGCGCCAGCACAATCGCCTGCTCTCGTTTCAGACGACGGCAAGGTATGCGGCCGAGGGCGCGGAAAACGGCGGCGGCGGTATGCCGGAAGGCCCCGGCTACGTGGTTATTCTCACCAAACTTGCCGACAGCACGGGCAAACTGGAATCCATGGGCGTTCAACTGAAGGATTACTCGCGCGGTCTGATAGACTTTCCCTCCCTGCGTGATGGCCGCGTAGTACTGCTCTGCTGGCAACTGGGCGAAGGCGACGAAGTCCAGTGGTGGCACGACGTAGACGCTGGCTTTGCCGGACGCCAACCCCTCTAAAAGAAGTAGTCAGAGGTTATAGGCCGCAGGTTACTATCTGCTTTTAACTGGCCTTCGGCATCCCTCTGCCTTTCGCTTATCTTGTGTGTGCGGAATGTTCAAATACAGTAGCTAGTATATTTTCTGATTGACGACTTAAAGTAGTGCATGATAGTATCCGCGCGACTCCACAAAGGGCGCGGGCTCATTCTTGCTCTCGAACCCGTAGCCTAATTGACTTAACTCTTGTAGCAGCTTTTCCGAAACGGAGGCCCCTTCGTTATGCAGTGTCCCGCGTGTCGCGCCGTATATTCAAACGGGCTGGATAATTGCCCACGGTGCAAAACGCCAGCACAGGTTCCAGCACCCGACATCAAGATGGAAATCCCCTCTTCCAGCGAGGTGGCAGCGCGGTCTGCCAACGCGCAGGACAGCAAGACGGCGGAGGCAGCAGCAAGCGCTTCTACGCTGATAGAGTTTCCCGGCGCACGCTCCATGCCGCAATGGCGCAAGCAGTTGAGCGAGCGAGTGCGCGAGATTCAGGAGCGGCGAGCGCGCGAGGCTGCGCGCGAAGTCGAAGAAGTCGCGGTGGCACCTGCGTCGGCTGCGCCGCCTGTCAGCGCTGAGATAAACACGCCGCCGCTCGGGCTTGTGCCGCCGCAGCCCGCGCCGGAGATGAACCCGCTTGTAGTGGCAGCTCTACGCAGAATCGAGCGCGCTCGTCAGTCGCAATCCATGCCGCCCGTGTCGCGCTCGCGCGGAGGGGGCGTTGCCGTTGCACGCGTAGCCGAAGAGCACTACCAGGAAGAGATTAATCCAGGGCTCATTGCGCCGCCAACGGAGACTGCGCCCGCATCGAAGCCAGCCGAGGCTGCGCCTGCGCGCAATCTGGTCGTTGTGCCCGCGCCCCTGAAAGAAGAGCCGAAGCCTGAGCCTAAGCGAGCCGTCGAAGCTGTTATCGACGACGCCACGCTCGCTCGGCTTGAAGCGGAAGACGCCGCCAGCGTAGATGCGTATGAGGATGTGTTTGATGACCGCGCGCCTGTTGTAGCCCGGCTGACGGCGAGCGCCATAGACTTCCTGGTAGTAGCCTTCGCCTCTTCGCCCTTCGCCGCCGTCATAGAGCTGACAAACGGCAACTGGGCAGACCCGCGCGTGGCCGGCTCCATGGGTGCAATCGTGCTGGTTGTGATGTTTCTATACCTGACCACCTCGACTGCGCTCGCCGGGCGCACGTGGGGAATGTCGCTTCTCTCTCTGCGAGCGGTTGACGCGGACACCGGCTTGCAGCCCACGACCAAACAGTCTGTGCTGAGGGCGCTTCTTTACATGATTTCGCTCGGAGCCCTGGGCCTTGGGATAATCTACGCGCTCTTTGACGCCGAAGGCCGCACCGCACATGACCATTTCTCACGCACGGCGGTCGTGCAGGAATAGAAGACTAAAGAGTCATAAAGAACAGAGAGGCTCTGCTTCACATTCGAAGCAGAGCCTTTTTGTTCGTACGGCAAAAGTCTGTTAGCTTTGAAGTGTGATTCGGACTTTCGCAGGCTCTCAAAAGCTGAAGTGTTGAAGGCTTACCGGCTGACGGCTGTTTCATGAACGACGAAACCATCAGGGCGATTGTAGAAGAGATTGCGCCGCAACTTTCAGGGCGCGTCATGGGCAAGGTGTTTCAACTGTCGCGCACGTCGCTCGCGGTCGATT
Organism: Pyrinomonadaceae bacterium; assembly: GCA_036389875.1. Taxonomy (GTDB): domain Bacteria; phylum Acidobacteriota; class Blastocatellia; order Pyrinomonadales; family Pyrinomonadaceae; genus JACVRN01. The sequence goes on along the minus strand of DASVVZ010000255.1, from coordinate 2,246 downwards.
TCCGCCTGAGCGACGGCCGCTATCTCTTCCTGAGCGTAGACCCTGGCATCGCCCCACGCCTTTATCTGATAGAGCGGCGCGTGCGCGACCTTGAGAAGCAGTCACTACAGCCTTTCTCTTTCGTGCTCGCTCTCAGAAAACATTTGAGCGGGGCGGAGCTCGCCGCCCTCACTAAGGACGATTCAGACCGAATCGTGCGCTTCTCTTTCACGGGTAGAGACGTGGTCGGAAACACGCAGGAGCGCACGCTCGTTGCGCAGCTAACGGGTCGCGCGGCGAACCTGCTGTTGCTTAACGAGCACGGCTACATAATTGACACGCTGCGCACTCTACAGGGCGAAGGGCAGCAAGCCGGAGAGCCTTACGCGCCGCCACCCGCTCAATCAACCGCCAGAACATCCAAGGCGGTTATGGAGCGCGGCCCTTTCGTAACCCTGTCCGAAGCCGCAGACAATTATTACCTGGAGCTTGAGGCGAAGCGCGCTTTCGAGGCACAGGCCGCGCGCGAGCGCTCGCGCCTGAATAAAGAGATTACCCAGCGCCGGAAGCTCAAGCGCCATCTGGAGGAAGACCTGAAGGCGCACGGCGATGCCGATGAGCACAAGCGCGCAGGCGACCTGCTGCTTGCCAATCTGGCTACGGCCGAGCGCCGTGCTGGCAAAGTCGTCATCAAGGACTACTACGCCGAGGGCTCGCCTGAGATAGAGCTGGAGGTTGATGAGAACAGCTCTTTACAGGAGGAGGCCGCGCGCCGCTTTGCCCGCTACACCAAGGCCAGGCGCGCCGGACGCGAGATAGCCGAGCGGCTGTCGGTGATAGAGAAAGAGCTAAAGAGGCTTGAAGCCGAAAGAGAGGAGCTTGAAGGCTTTATCCTTTCGCGTGACAGCAGCGCTCTTGATGCTCTAAACGCCGGGGCGGAAGGCAAGGCCCCCGATTCTCAGCCTCAGAGGAAGAAGCAGCAGCCGGAGCAGGTGCCTGGCACCCGGCGTTACACCTCTTCGGACGGCTATGAGATTCTGGTCGGGCGTACCGCGCGCGATAATGACAACCTGACGTTTCGCGTCGCCAGGCCATATGACCTGTGGCTTCATGCCGGAGACTATCCCGGCTCGCACGTAGTCGTGCGCAACCCCACGCGAGCAGAGATTCCGCACCGCACGCTGGTCGAGGCCGCGCAGCTCGCGGCGCATTTCAGCCAGGCCCGCAACGACGCAAAAGTCACAATCCATTATACGCAGCGCAAATTTCTCTCCAAGCCGAAGGGCGCTGCGCCCGGACTGGTGCGCATCTCCAGCTTCCGCTCCATCACCGTCGAGCCGAAAACATTGAATCCCGCCTAGATAAAAGCGGCTCTTCTTTCACTATTCAATCGTCACACTTTCGTTAAAGCAGTTGTGTAGCCTTGCCGCCTATACTTTTGTCTTCAGGAAGATTTGATTTCAGATGAGCACTAATTTCATAGAGCCGCTTGAGCAGTTCGCAGCGAGCGTGCTGGAACAGATTGCAGATGTAGTTTCGGGGCCCGCTTCCACCTTACGCGACGGCACAGAGCACAGGGGCGTTGAGCTGCCCAGAGACCTTTACGCGCACAGGGATTCACAGACGGAATGGTGGTATTACACGGGCCACATGCAGACCTCCGGCGGGCGACGCTTCGGCTTCGAGCTGGTCTTCTTCAAACGCCGCACAGACCTGGACAGCTTCGGCGTGGTGCCCCTGCGGTTGATTGCCAATCCGCTCTATCTGGCGCACTTCGCCATAACGGACGAGTCGCGCTCGCAGTTTCGCTACGAGCACCTGAAGAGCACCGGCGGCATCTTCGACCTGCCGGCGCGTGCAAGCGAGGACAAGTATTACCTGCGCCTGGGCAGCTGGACTGTGCGCGAGGCTGAAGGCGCGCATATTCTTCGCGCGACGATGGGCGACGACCTGATTTTTGAAGCGAAGCTAAGAAGCGAGAAGCTTCCAGTCCTGAACGGGCATGAGCAGAGAGGCGTGAGCTTCAAGGATGAAGGCGAAGCTTCCCGTTACTTCTCTTTCACGCGCTTTCAAGCGGAAGGACGCATCACATGGCACGGTGAGACGGAGAACTTCACGGGCAGCGCCTGGATGGACAGGGAGTTCGGCACGTGGCGCACTACGGAGAATCAGGTGGGCTGGGACTGGTTCAGCATACAGCTTTCGACGGGCGCGGAGGTGATGGTCTATCACCTGCGCGACGCGCAGGATAATCCTTCGCCCTTTTC
>DASVVZ010000254.1:0-2965 GCA_036389875.1 Pyrinomonadaceae bacterium | reverse complement strand
CATATTCTACGGGCGTGTTGATTTCCCGAGGAAGCTGTTCCGGACGGAATCAAGTCAGAATATCGTTGAAGTTGCTGATGAGAATCAAGCTATTTTTGCCTGGCCCCGTCCGGCTCATCCATTTCAAAGTAGCAGGGGAGTTAGCCCATAAGCTACCCCCCCTGCTACTTTGAAAATCAGTCGCAGGGCTTCAGGGCTTCATTACTATCTTGATGCAGTCCTCTATCCTTGTTGGTAAAGATGTCGAAGCCATGCGGCGCACCCTCTAGCCGGATGCGGTGCGTAATGACGAAGCTCGGGTCAATGTCGCCGCGCTCGACGTGTTCGAGCAGCTTCTTCCAGTAGCGCTGCACGTGGCACTGCCCGGTCTTCATAGTCAGCGAGCGATTCATGAAAGACCCCATCGGGAACTTCTCTATGAGCCCGCCGTAGACGCTTAGGCGCTACGCCGTTCCTATTTTGTTGCTTTTGTGGCGATGATATTCGCGCCATTTGATTGCACCTTTGCGATGAATGCAGTGCTCGCGTTGTTTGAGCGAACTTCCAGGCGACGTTCGCTTCCGGCAGTATTCCAAGTTCTAGGGGTCAATGTAAGTTGAGCGCCTTTTGTGTCTAATGTATCTCACACAAAAGGATTTTCACCTACATAGTGAGTTGCAGGTTGGTGCCGCCGGACTTAAGAGCCGGAGGGCGTGCGACGTATCAGCCGTAGAGGATAAAAGCGGGCCTTAAAAATTAAAGGCCCCTGAAAGGCGAGAAAGATTCTCAGGCGAGAATTTCTCCCTTTCAGAGGCCGGATTTTTATTAGCTCGCGCCTTGCGGGGGAACGCTGCGGCTTAGAGCCTCGAATGTATCAGGCGGCGCATGCGGTCGTTGAAGAGCACGTCTATCTTCTGCGGCTCTATGACAGCAACCACTTCGCCGGGGCCGTAGGTAGGATGCAGCATGGTCTGGCCCGTGCGATAGGTGCGCGTCCAGTCATAGGGCGCGCTCGGTTTCATGTTTGCGCGCTCGCTCGTCCTTGTGCCGGACTTGAAGGAACTGCGCGTGCCGCATTGCGGACAACTCACGCGCGAAATCCGTCCCAGTTTCGTCACAGATGCTACTACGTGGCCGCGCTCCTCGCCGCAAACCACACACAACTTCTCCACACGGTCGCCGACGCTAAAAGTCTCTTTCTCCATCATACCTCCTAAATTAAGTCTATAGAGTCAGGAGAGCCTGTAGAGCCTGTAGAGAAAGAAAGTCGCTTTGACTCTCTGTACTCCCAAGATTCTACGGGCTGTCACTTGTATCTGTAAGTAATGCGTCCCTTTGAAAGATCGTAGGGGGATAGCTCCACGCTGACGCGGTCTCCTGCAAGGATGCGTATGTAGTTCTTGCGCATTTTGCCGGAAATCTGCGCCAGCACTACGTGGTCGCTTCCATCAATCCGTACCTTGAAGAAGGCGTTGGGCAGCTTATCCACTACTACGCCGTCTGCCGGAATCAGGTCTTCTTTTGACAATCAAATTCTCCTTCGTTTTGAAGTTCAGCTAACTCAATGTTGCCAGCCATAAACGCTCTCGCCGTTCGCTAACGGCTTAGCGTCCACGGCGAGGTCGAAACGAGCGTCGTCCGGCGCTCATGGAACGCCCGACGGGTCTCCAGGACTTAGCGGGGACAGCAGCCGTAGCAAGGGCCTGCGTTGCCGCGAAAGCGGGCAACAGCACGCGCTCGATTTGTTGTCCGGTCAGGCGCTCTACGGCGCGCATGGACAACTCTTCGGCCGGTGCCACCAGGGTAATCGCGCGCCCCTCTTTTCCGGCTCTCCCCGTGCGGCCTATGCGATGCACGTAATCTTCCGGCTGCGAAGGCACGTCGTAATTGATGACGTGCGAGACGGCATCAACGTCTATGCCGCGAGCGGCTATGTCGGTCGCGACCAGCACGCGCGTCTGCCCGCCCTTAAAATCGCGCAGGGCAGCTTCGCGCTGCGGCTGCGTGCGGTCTGCGTGAATGCGGTTCGCCTTGTGCTCGCGGGCCATCAGTATGTGCGAGAGCCTTTCCGCGCCGCGCCTGGTGCGGGTGAAGACCAGCACGCGCTCCAGTTGCTTCTCGTTTTCGAGCAGGTCCAACAGAAGCGCCGTCTTAGATGCCGCCGCCACCGGGTAAACAAACTGCCTGACGGTCACTGCCGTTTGCCCGCGCGGACTAACCTCCACGAGCTTTGGATTGTGTAGAGTTGTGCGCGCAACCTTTTCTATGGCGGCGGACATGGTGGCAGAGAAGAGCAGCGTCTGTCTCTTGGCGGGCAGCATTTCCAGCACACGCTTGATGGAAGGCCAGAAGCCCATGTCAAGCATGCGGTCTGCCTCGTCCAGTACAAGCACCTCCACCTGTGAAAGGGTTATGGTCTTTCTCTCCAGGTGATCCAGAAGGCGTCCGGGCGTCGCTATCAGTACGCCTGCGCCACGCCGCAGGGCTTCTCGCTGCTGGTGCATGCTTGCACCGCCTATGATGGAAACGCAACGCGGGCTCTTTTTCGGTGCGAGCTGGCCATAGCTGGCCTCAATCTGCAAAGCAAGTTCGCGCGTCGGCGCGATAATCAGGACACGCAAACCCGGTCTGGGCTTCTCCATCAATCTCTGAATGATGGGAAGCAGAAAAGCTGCGGTCTTGCCTGTGCCCGTTTCGGCACAGCCTATCAGGTCAGAGCCGCCCAGAATGAAAGGTATCGCCTTTCGTTGAATAGGGGTGGGCTCTGTGTAACCGAGCGACTCGCAGATGCGCGCCAGCTCGGGCTTAAGTTCAAGTTCGGTAAAAATCATCTATACTTTCCGCGCTGCAAAGCCTGCATACATTTAAGAGCGGCTCGCGCGCTATCTTCCACTGACAAATTGAAGCGCCCCCGGCTAGGTATCATGTTTGCCGGGGGCGCTTTAGGGTTAAAGAGTCGCCGGTTGCCTTTGCAGGATTACCAGCG
>DASVVZ010000253.1:0-3808 GCA_036389875.1 Pyrinomonadaceae bacterium | reverse complement strand
ACATTATCTTTATAGCGCTCGGCTCAAACGAGCTTTACGTGACGGACGCGCAAGCACGAGCCGGCATTATTCGCACGATGGTCGCGGAGATTGGCCAAAGAGAGGCCTACTGGATTGGCCCGCCCGCCTGGAAGCCCGGCTCAAGACTCCTGCCCATCATAGAAGAGAATTTTCAGACGGGACATTTTTACAACTCCGACCAATTGGACGTACCGCGCGGCAAAGACGGCAAGCATCCAACGCTTCAGGGTTACGAGCGCTGGGTCGAGCTAATCTGGCGCTGGTACGCGCGCACCATCTAATCTCGAAGTCTCTCCCGCAAAGTTTAATGCTAAAATTCCCGTACGGTTATTTTGCCTGAAGAGAGGGAAGGCTTTTCGCCTGTCTTATGCAGTTCATATCTAAATCACGATTGACAGCGCTTCTGCTGCTGGTTGCGCTGAGCCTGCATGCTGCGCCTCTGGCCTTTTCGCAGCAGACGCAGCCCACGCGGGAGCGCCGCACAACGCAGCCCGCCGCCGGTACGGAGTCGCGTCCGGCTGCCGGGACGGCGAGCGCCGCCGCAGCGCCGCGCACGCTCGAAGAATTGCAGTCGCGCATAACAGAGCTTGCCAGGCGGCCCGAACTTGCGCCGGCGCAGTTTGCCGTCAAAGTAAGCTCGCTTGACACTGGCCGCACGCTCTTTGAAGAGAACGCGCAGAAGCTTCTGCTTCCCGCATCCGTGATGAAGATTTTCACGGTGGCCGCGGCCTTAGACCGCCTGACGCCAGACTTTCGTTTCAAAACCTCCGTCTACGCGGACGCGAAGCCGGACGCCGCGGGCAACATAAAAGGGAACCTCATCATATACGGGCGCGGCGATCCTTCAATCTCGGCCACCTTCAACAACGGCGATTACTTCAAGGCTGTGCGCGAGCTTGCTGACAACATCGCTGCTGCCGGCGTCAAGAGAGTCGAAGGCGACCTGGTTGGAGACGAGAGCTATTTCACAGGGCCGCCGCTGGGCTTCGCGTGGAGCTGGGCCGACCTGCAGTGGTATTACGGCGCTGAAGTCTCCGCGCTGTCGGTCAACAACAACTCGTTAGACCTCTTCGTCAAGCCCGGCGCGGGCCCGGGCTCCCCGTGTCTTGTGACGACGGGGCCGCCGACGCCGCTCGTCACGATTAACAATCGCACGACTACAGCGCCGCGCGGCGCAAAGAGAGAGCTGGCCGTCTATAGGGCGCTGGGTGAAAACGTCATAGAAGTTGCGGGCAGTCTTCCGCTGGACGACCCTGGCTACTCCGGCAGCATCTCCGTCTCGCATCCTGCGCTCGTCTTTGTCTACATGCTGCGCTCTGCGCTGGCGGAGCGGGGCGTCGCCGTCACTGGAAAGTCACGGACTGTTGACGCGCCCCCGTTTCAGGCTTCGTCACTGGCGCAGCCCGGCAATGCTCCTTCATCCCAGAGGGTAGAGATTGCCTCGCGACTGTCGCCGCCCATGAGCGTCATAGCCGCGCAGACTCTGAAGCCGAGCCAGAATCTATATGCGGAGCTGATACTGAGAGCGCTGGGTCGCGAGCGCGCGGCAAGCTTTCAAGGCACGTCTGAAGCTGCGGGCGTGGATGTAGTCAAGAAATTTTTGGCCGAAGCGGGCGTCAGTCCCTACGAGGTCGTGATGTGGGACGGGTCAGGATTGTCACGTCGCGACCTTATTACGGCGAACGCGACTGTTCAGCTACTGACCCACATGAGCCGGCACCGCTTTGCGAATGTGTTCCGCGATGCTCTGCCGATAGCGGGCGTGGACGGCACGCTCGCCAGACGCATGCGTGGGACGCCCGCCATGAATAACGCGCGAGCCAAGACGGGCACAATCGAGACGGTCGCAACGCTCTCCGGTTACGTGACGAGCGCCGCCGGAGAGCGCCTTGTCTTCTCCGTGCTGCTCAATAATTACCCCGAAGGCTCGGGCGCGCGGCGCGTCTTCACGGACGACCTGGCCGTCCTGCTGGCCTCGTTCGCGGGCCGGTCACAGTAAGAGCGCGTGACTATCTTTTGTGCACAGTCATCGGCATGCCGTGTTTGGGTCGCAAAGTAATAAGAGGTTGAAGCTCTACCGTGTGCGTCGCCACGCGGCGCATGCGAAAGCTTCGCGCGAGCGTGGCGATTAGAAGTATGCCTTCCATCCAGGCGAAGCTTTCGCCTATGCAGCGGCGTGCTCCCGCGCCGAATGGAAAGTAGGAGAATTGCGGGCGGGCTTCCCTGCACTCGGGCGTCCATCGCTCGGGGTCGAATCTCTCGGGCGCAGCGTAGTATCGCGGGTCGCGGTGCATGACGTACTGGCTCAACAGCACCAGCGATCCCGGAGCTATCTTGTACCCGGCTATCTCAGTCTCTTTCGTAGCGAGGCGTCCGATGGCCCACGCGGGCGGATAGAGCCGCATGGATTCCATCAGCACCATCTCCGTGTACCTGAGGCGCTCAACGTCTTCGACCGAAGCGCGCAAGCGCGCTCCCAGCACCTCGTCAATCTCTCTATGAAGTCGCGCCTCCTGCTCTTCATGCTGTGAGAGCAGATACCATGTCCAGGTGAGCGCGTTGGCCGTCGTCTCGTGGCCCGCCAGAAAGAGCGTCATCACCTCGTCGCGCACCTGCTCATCGGTCATGCTGCCCGTGCCCTCTTCGTCCTGCGACATTAAGAGCATCGAAAGCAGGTCGCCACGGTCTTCGCCCGACTTTCTTCTCTCGTCAATGATGCGGTAGATGGTTTCGTCCAGCCTGCGCTTGGCGCGCTCGAACCTCTTGTTCTGCGGCAGCGGCAGCTTCTCCAGAAGCTCCGAGAACGGAAAAATCATAGCGTTGAAGAGATTGATAATAGTCGCAAGGGCTTCGCCAATCTCCTGGGCTTCTTCTTCAACGTCCGCGTCGAAGAGCGTTTTGGCCACGATGGCAAGGGTGAGCCGCATCATCTCCTGCGACATGTCCAGCCGCTCGCCGTCTCGCCAGCCCGCGCCCGCGCGAGCGGCGTATTCGGTCATGGCTTCCGCGTAAGCGGCTACGCGCTGGCGATGAAAGGCCGGCTGCGCTAGGCGGCGCTGGCGGCGATGAAAGCCTCCCTCGCTGGTTAAAAGTCCTTCGCCCAGAAGGCGCTTAGCCCTTTGCAGCGCGCGACCCTTGATGAAGCTCTGCTGGCGAGTTACAAGCACGTCTCTGACGTAGTCCGGATGATTCAGGAAATAGACATCCTGCGGCCCTATCTTGAAATAGACAATGTCGCCGTGCTCGCGTGCCGCGCGCTCAAGGAAAGCCGCCATGTCTTTGCGGTAGGCGAAAAAGCTTATCACTGGCCAGCGCGGGTGCGGCCCTGGCGGACGAAGACTCACGGACATGCTCATTCCTCTTTCGGGTACAAACGTGCGAGCGGCCTCACAAGGCTTAATCCTGGCTAGGCCAATTCTTCCACCAGGCACAACACCCGGTCAAATAATAAGAGGCGTGGAACAGGCGGCGGGGCAGGGTTAAATTTAATAGACGGCGCTTGCTCATGCCGGCGCATCTATGTTAGTGATTTCTGATGAACGCTTTGCCGTGTGAATTAAGAGGAGCGTAAAGATTGTCTTTAGAGTTTGCCGTACAGTATCAATGTAGCCTGCGCGCGCGTTACCGCGAGAAGCACCTGCGCGCGTGGGGAAGGCTAAGCAGCCTTCACACCAAGCTGACCACGGGCGACACGGACGCGCCCTCCGAAGACAAGCTGCGCTTTGTAGAGAACGCGCGCTCGGAAGTAGAGGTCATGCACGCGGAGACGCTCATGTGTTCCAGTTGC
>DASVVZ010000252.1:0-1914 GCA_036389875.1 Pyrinomonadaceae bacterium | reverse complement strand
CCGCTTCCGTAGTGATACAATTCCCGAACTTTCATGATTAATTTTGACGGCGGGGCTTTCAGCGGATGTCCCGCCGCTTTGGTAGAGAGCGCAAAGGACTGAACTCTTCATCCCTTGAGAGCTTTCCGGCAAATTTAATGGGTCAGGCATCTCTCATTACCCCCAACGCTTTTCCAGAAACGGCTCGCGTCCGGCTCAAACGCTTTCTGGAAGAGAAGCGCCTGGGAACAGACAAGGACATACTGGCTTTGACGCCGGACGCTTCCACGCGCGAGTATTTCCGCATCCCATGGAAGCGGCGCACGGCGATAGCAGCCGTCTACCCGGAGCCATTCGACCCGGACGTTCATCCTTATCTGGATGTCACAAGGCTTTTCCTTGCGGCCGGACTGCCCGTGCCTACAGTCTACGAGGTAGAGGCCGCGAGCGGCATCATCGTACAGGAAGATCTCGGCGACCAGCAGTTGCGCCTCTTCTTTGAATCTGCGTCGGAAGAGGACGCGGAAGCCTATCTTGAGCGCGCAATCTCTCTGATAGCATCCATACAGGCCGCGACGCCTAAAGCATACGAGATGCGCTCCATAGCCTCGCACCTTGCCTTTGACGAAGCCAAGCTTTCATGGGAACTCAGCTTTTTCATGGAGCATTATTTCGGAAGCCTCCGCGGCGAGCAGTTGTCGCACGGCGAGGCGGCAGAATTGAAGGCGGAGCTGAACGACGTGGCGGCAGAGCTTGCTGCACGGCCCAAGGTGCTCTGCCACAGGGATTATCATTCATCGAATTTGATAGTGGATAAAAAGGGCGGCCTGCGCATAGTAGACCATCAGGACGCGCGTATGGGGCCTGCCAGCTACGACCTTGTTTCGCTTCTTATGGACAGACAGCCCGAGCCGCCTTCAATGGCAGAGGTGCGGGCGCAGCGCCTCTTCTTTCTGGAAGAGCGTCGCAGGCACGGGCTGGATTCGCTAGACCCGGACGATTTTGCGCGAGAGTTCCGCTTGATGACCGTGCAGCGCGGCCTGAAGGCCGTCGGAACCTTCTCGTATCAAACGGCTGTCTGCGGCCGTGGCGATACTTACGCGCAGTTCATACGGCCCACGTTTAGGATAGTGCTACAGGCGGCCGAATGGCTCGAACGTTTTCCGGCGCTGCGCGCCATGATTAAAGAGAGACTGGAAAGAAATGATGAAAGCGGAGCGCCGCAAGGATGAATGAGAAGCCTTCGGTTCATTATTGCGGCGCTCTGACTTCCGCATTGTTTTTATGACATACATTAATCAATTATCGGGGCATGTGGGTGAAGAGGTCACGCTGAAGGGCTGGCTCTACAACCTTCGTTCGAGCGGAAAGCTACTGTTTCCGCAGTTGCGCGACGGGACTGGAATTGTTCAGTGTGTGGTCTTCAAGAAGGCCATCGAGCCAGAGGTCTGGGACGCGCTCAAGGGGCTGGGGCAGGAGTCCGCGCTCCTGGTGCGCGGAACCGTTCGCGCAGACGAGCGCGCGCCGGGCGGGTTCGAGATAGATGTGACGGGCGCTGAAGTAATCAATGAGGCCCGCGATTATCCCATCACGCCCAAGGAGCACGGCACGGAATTTTTGATGGATCATCGCCATCTGTGGCTACGCTCACGCCGCCAGCATGCCATCCTCAAAGTCCGCCACACGGTCGTACGAGCCGTGCGTGATTTTCTGGATAACGACGGCTTCACGCTTCTGGATGCGCCAATCTTTACGCCGGCCGCGTGCGAAGGCACGACCACACTCTTCGAGGTTGACTACTTCGAGGACGCCAAGGCTTACCTGACACAGTCCGGCCAGCTTTACAACGAAGCTACGGCCGCAGCCTTCGGTAAGGTCTACTGCTTCGGCCCCACCTTCCGCGCCGAAAAGTCAAAGACGCGGCGTCACCTGACG
>DASVVZ010000251.1:0-8063 GCA_036389875.1 Pyrinomonadaceae bacterium | reverse complement strand
CTGAACCCTTCGGCCGACGCCTTCGCGCCCGTAACCTGATATTCCTTGACCGCGTACCTCAGGAGCACGCGCTGGTTCTGCACGTGATTGACCACCGTGAAGATGAAGAGGCCGCGAATCTCGCTTTTGTTGAGAAGGACTGCGTAGGTGTGGCCTTCTACGACCTGAACTGTTCGGACGAAGCGAGTGTAATCGTCGGGCGTGTGTACATTTCGCAGGTTAAAGGCGTTGCTGGCTGTGACCCTTTCCAGTGGCACGTCCGCGCCCAAATCGGCTATCAAAGCCATGTCGTCTCCGGCGGTCGAAGCCTGGAAATAATCCTGGCTCCGGCACGCGCCGTTAAATAGCAGGTCGGGGCTATTCCTCTTCTTCGAATAGTCCGAGAGGAAGAGCGCAGTCTCCTGATAACCCTTTTGAAATTCCTCGGCCGCGCGGCAGCTATAAGAAGGCGAGAGCGTCACGGTCTTTATCACATGAAGCTCCGGCAGGTTGTAGCTCTGCGCCACAGACACGCTCGCGGCGAGAATCATCATCACCGCTATGAAAATCAGCCTTCTCATCGCTTCACTCCTCTATCTTTTCAAAGTAGCAAAGGGGAGAGCTTCTATTCATAACTGTACAGCCGGGGGAACTCCTGCTTCCGTTTTAATCACCTTCCGCGCTTACGCCTTCCGCGACGTTGGAGATGACTTCGCCGTCGGGCATGATTATCTTCTCGTGGTCTGCCGTGATGCGCTCGCCTTCGATTGTTATCTCTTCGCCTGTGGGCGTGGGCACGGGCAAATCGTCCAGGTACCGCTCGGCGTCTATGGCAGCCATGCAGCCCGTGCCGGCCGCCGTGACGGCCTGCCGGTAGAAGTTGTCCTGTGCGTCGCCGCAGGCGAAGACGCCCGGGATGTTCGTGGACATGGAACGCCCGCTCGTCTTGATGTAGCCGATCTCGTCCATGTCCAGCTGGCCGCGAAAGACGTCCGTGTTGGGCTTGTGGCCTATGGCCACGAAGACGCCTTCGCAGGGGAAGATGCGCTCTTCGTTCGTCTTCAAATTTTTCAGGCGCACGCCCGTCACGCCCGTCTCGGGCGAGCCAAGAATCTCTTCTACGCCCGTGTCCCAGATGAAGTCAATCTTGTCGTTCTTGAACGCCTTATCCTGCATTATCTTTGAAGCGCGAAGCTGGTCGCGGCGATGAACCACCGTGACGCGCGAGGCGTATCGCGTCAGGAACGTGGCCTCTTCCATGGCGGTATCGCCGCCGCCCACGACCACCAGCGGCTTGCCTTTGAAGAAGAAGCCGTCGCAGGTGGCGCAGGCCGAAACGCCCAAGCCGCCCAGTCCCTGCGGCGCTGGCGCTTCGCCCGGGATGCCAAGCCACTTGGCGGATGCGCCCGAAGCTACGATAAGAGTCTCGGCGCGTATGGTCTGCTCGTCGGTTTCAAGCCGAAAGGGGCGCTTGCTCAAATCGGCTTCGTGAACCCACGTCACCAGAAACTCCGTGCCGAAGCGCTTGGCCTGCTCGCGCATCTCCTCCATCAGCTCCGGCCCCTGTATGCCCTTGGAGAAGCCCGGATAGTTCTCGACCTCCGTTGTTATCGTCAGCTGGCCTCCGGGCTGCGGGCCTTCTATGACGAGCGGTTGAAGGTCTGCGCGTGCGGCGTAAATCGCCGCCGTCAACCCGGCGGGCCCCGACCCTATAATGACTACGTCCCTGTGCAGCAAATCTTTCGCCATCTCGTCCTCTTCGCTCTCCTTTTAATTTGAAGCGTCCACGGGAGATTTCTTACGCTTTTATATGCGACTCCTATAGCCTTTTCGGTTCGCCGTGTAGTATAACTTCTCACGGTACGTGTAGTCGAATACTGTTCCGGCGGATACTGTTTTCGTCTTACCAGTTCATGTGACAATCCCTGACGCTGCACAGAAAATTGAGACCATTGCCGTGCTCGGGGCAGGCACCATGGGGCACGGCATAGCGCAGGTCGCCGCGCTCGCGGGCTACCCCGTGGTGATGCGCGACCTTGACCGAGACGCTCTTGCCAGGGGCGTGAGCGCAATCGAGCGCAACATGCGCAAGGGGATTGAGCGCGCCAAGCTGACGGAAGCAGACTTTGACCTGGCCATGCAGCGCATACGCGGCACGACGCACCTGGAAGAGACGGCGAGCGCAGACCTCTTCATAGAAGCCGCGCCCGAAGTGCTTGAGTTAAAGCAGGAGATACTGCGCTCGGTCGAGACCATCGCGACGAGCAATGCTTTCATCTTCGCCACCAACACCTCTTCGCTCTCCATCACGGAGATTGCGCGCGCTTCTCAAAGACCGGGGCGCGTCATAGGGATGCACTTCTTCAATCCCGTTCACATCATGCGGCTGCTGGAGATAGTGGTCGGCCAGGAGACTGATGAGGAGACTCTTGAGGCGGCGCGCGAGGTCGGGCGGCGCATGAAGAAAGAGCCCATCACGGTGCGCGACGTTCCGGGCTTTGCTTCAAGTCGTCTGGGCGTGGCGCTCGGACTGGAAGCGATGCGGATGGTGGAGCAGGGCGTGGCGAGCGCGCGCGACATCGATACCGCGATGGAGCTTGGCTATAACCATCCTATGGGGCCACTGCGCCTTACAGACCTCGTTGGCCTGGACGTGCGCCTGCGCATAGCTGAATACCTGCACGGCGCGTTGGGGACGGAAAACTTTCGCCCGCCGGAAATCCTCCGCCGGATGGTGGAAGAGGGCAAGCTGGGCAAGAAGAGCGGCGAAGGCTTTTACATCTGGAACGAAGAGACGCTTTAAGAGTTGCCATCACCAAGCTTTTCGGTCAATACTTCTGGGGCCGGGCCCGTTTGATTTGATATGAGCACACCGCAGAACAACGAGGAAAGACGTTTCGCGTTGCGCATGGCGTTGCGGCTGGCCATCGTTGTCTCCGGCCGGGACGAGGACGGCGCGGCCTGGAGCGAGCCTACGGAGACGGATGACATCTCGACCTCGGGCGCGCTCTTTCATCTCAATCAAAAGGTGACGCGGGGCGAGCGCCTGTACCTTCGCGCGCATCGCCCGGACGGCTCGCCCATAGAGGTGACTGCGACGGTCGTGCGTGTTGCGCCCGCCATCTATGGAACGGCGCGCGTCGGCGTCTCCATCAGCGAGCCGACGGAGAACTGGCTGCGCCTTTTCGTCTCGTGGGTGGCGGATGAGCAGCCTACGCAGATAGAGCCCGAAAGCGAATCTTCCTCGCCTGAATAACATCTCTTCATCAAAACTTAATTCGGAGTACAACAGATGACGCAATCTTACGAGACTCTTCTGGTGGAGCGGCGCGAGCGCGTCGCCATCATCACGATTAACCGCCCGGAAAAGCGGAACGCACTGAATATCAAGACGCGCGAGGAAGGCGCGATGGTGCTGGAAGAGCTGAGCACGGACGAGACAGTCCGCGTTATCGTCTTCACGGGAGCAGGCGATAAGGCTTTCGTCGCCGGCGCGGACATAGCCGAATTTCAGGGGCGCACGGCCATCACGCAGCGGGAAGTGATGCTGGGCCGCTCGCTCTTTACGGCGATTGATAATTTCCCGAAACCCGTCATAGCCATGGTCAACGGCTACTGTCTGGGAGGCGGCTGCGAGCTTGCCCTCTCATGCGACCTGCGCGTAGCCAGCGACAAAGCATCCTTCGGCCAGCCGGAAATAAATCTCGGCATCATCCCGGGCGGCGGCGGCACGCAGCGCCTGACGCGTCTAGTAGGCGAAGGCAAAGCCATGGAACTGATTCTGACGGGCGACATCATAGACGCGCAGACGGCCTATAACCTGGGCCTGGTGAACATGGTCGTGCCCGCAGCGGACCTGGAAGCAAAGACTATGGAGCTGGCGAATCGCATAGCGGAGAAGAGCCCCGTCGCTCTTCGCATGGCTAAGGAGGCCGTCAAGCTCGCCTCGCGCTCTAATCTGGATGAAGGGCTTCGACGCGAAGTAGACCTCTTCGCGCTCTGCTTCTCAAGCCAGGACAAGGACGAAGGCGTCTCCGCGTTCCTGGAAAAACGCAAGCCCGACTTCAAAGGCAAGTGAGACGATTCTGGATTTTGGATTGAAGTGGTGACGCAGTTTGAATAGCTTCGATCCCGTTGGTTAATCCAGAATCCGAAATCCAGAATCCGAAATAGCCATGCGTCTTATCGCGCTCATCTTCGGCATCATCATAGCGGCCGTCGGAGGCGTCATAGCCTACCGCGCGCTCTTCACAGAGCCGAGCGCGGCTGTCATTATCACCGGCACGGACGTACGCGAAGTTCAAAACTGGTGGAAAGCGGGAGCCGGCATTCTCATGCTTCTGGTCGGCGCGTCCATGGCCATCCTGGCTGCACGACGCCCTTCAAGATGAGCGCGCTTGACGCACTTTCCCGCGTTAAGCTACTCTACAAGTTCGCTGCAACGGCAGCTTTAGACTAACCACACGGGGCCGTAGCTCAGCTGGGAGAGCGCATGACTGGCAGTCATGAGGTCAGGGGTTCGATCCCCCTCGGCTCCATCATTAGATTCAATAAGTTAGGGGCTACCACACGGTAGCCCCTACCTGTTTCGGAAACATGCAGTAGATAATACAGCTCTGGTTAAGAGAGAGTAATCGTGAATAACAATGCCTAGTCAGAGTTTTGATCTGGATGAAGCTGCAATTGCTGAGGGCAAAACGCAGCTCAAAAAACCACCTCTGTATAAGGTATTACTGCACAATGACGATTTCACTACGATGGAGTTCGTCGTGTATATCCTCCAAACTGTCTTTCAATTGAGCGAAACGGAGGCGATAGCTGTCATGCTTCAAGTCCATACTGAAGGCGTCGGCGTCGGCGGTATATATCCGTATGAAATAGCCGAGATGAAGGCTGAGAAAGTGATGGGCCTCGCACAGGCTAATGAGTTTCCACTGTTGTGTACAGTAGAGGAAAGTTGACCCCGGACAGATTTGATAGCTGAATTCGGGTTAAACTTATTAAAGATTTAACGGGCATGATTACTAACGAACTGCAAGCCACCCTGAGCGCTGCCGTAGAGGAAGCCGTCCGGCGGCGGCATGAGTACATTACCTTAGAGCATTTGCTGCTTGCGCTGCTGTCTGACCGCAGGGCGCTAGAAGTTATACGCCATTGCGGCGGAGACCTCGAACGGCTCAAAAGCGAGGTGGAGAATTATCTTTCCGAGCAGCTGGAGGCGCGTACGGCCGATTCAGAAGAGCTGCCGGAACAGACCATGATGTTCAGGCGGGTGCTGCAATACGCCCTCTTGCAGGCCGAAGGTAGCGGGCAAAAGGAGATAGACGGCGGGCACATCCTTGCGGCGCTCTATCAGGCCGAGAGATCCTACGCGGTTTACTTGCTCAAAAAGCAGGGCATCAAGCGGATCGACGTGCTCAACTACATGGCGCACGGCATCTCTAAGTATGAAGAATCTTCGGCACCTGTAACTGATGGCCCAGCCACGGGTGATGAGAATGAGGCTGAGACGCGTGATCCGCTCGCCGCATTCACCGTGAACCTGATAGAACGCGCCGCCTCAGGACAGATCGACCCGCTCATAGGGCGCGCCTCAGAGGTTGAGCGCACGATCCAGATTCTCTGTCGCCGGCGTAAGAACAATCCAATCTATGTGGGAGAGCCTGGCGTCGGCAAGACGGCGATCGCCGAAGGTCTGGCGCGGAAGATTCATCTCGGCGAAGTTCCGGAGGCATTACAGAGCGCTGAGGTCTACGCGCTGGACATGGGCGCGGTGCTGGCCGGCACTAAATATCGCGGAGAGTTCGAACAGAGATTCAAGGCCATTATCAATGCCTTACGTGGAATACCGGGCGCTATCCTCTTTATAGATGAGATTCATACGATTGTGGGGGCGGGTGCTGTGTCGGGCGGGTCAATGGATGCGTCAAACATCATCAAACCCGCCTTGGCTTCAGGCGAACTGCGTTGTATCGGCTCGACCACATATAGCGAGTACAAAGCGGCTTTCGAGCGCGACCGGGCGCTGGCCCGCCGCTTCCAAAAAATTGAGGTCAATGAGACGAGCGTGGAAGAGACCGTTGCTATACTAAAGGGGCTGAAAAGTTATTACGAAGAGTATCACGGTATCCGTTATACGCCCGAAGCTTTGCGAGTTGCGGCGCAGTTATCGGCGAAGTACCTACATGACAGATTCCTTCCTGATAAAGCCATAGATGTGATCGATGAGGCCGGAGCCGCCGTAAAGTTGCTGGCGGCGGCCAAACGCCCCAAAACCATTCGGGCTAAAGACGTAGAGATGGTAGTAGCGAGGATGGCGAAGATTCCGCCTCGAACTGTAGTCAGTTCCGAGAAAGATAGGCTGCGCAATCTGAAAGAGGAACTGCAAGGGGTTATTTATGGACAGGAACAGGCGATAGAGCAGGTCGTCAACGCCATTAAGCTTGCGCGCGCGGGCCTCGGTCAGCCGGAAAAGCCCGTCGGCTCTTTCCTCTTCTCGGGTCCGACCGGCGTCGGTAAAACCGAACTGGCCAAGCAACTGGCCATCATATTAGGCGTCGAATTTCTGCGCTTTGACATGAGCGAATATGCGGAGCCGCACACGGTCTCGCGCCTTATCGGCGCGCCACCCGGCTATGTCGGCTTTGATCAAGGCGGACTGCTGACGGATGCTGTGCTTAAAACGCCCTACGCTGTTCTGGTTCTTGACGAGATTGAGAAGGCTCACCCCAATCTCTTCAACATCCTGCTACAGGTAATGGATCATGCCACACTGACGGACAACAACGGCAAGAAGGCCGACTTCCGCAATGTGATTCTGATTATGACGACGAATGCAGGCGCACATGAGATCAGCGCCGGCGGCATAGGCTTTCAGAGCAGCACCGGCAAGGGTAAAGGGCGTGGCGCAATTGAGCGCACCTTCAGTCCGGAGTTTCGCAACAGGTTAGACGCGTGGATTGCGTTTGAGCCGCTGAGCTTTGAAGTCGTGGCGCGGGTGGTTGATAAATTTATAGGCGAGTTGAATGCACAGCTTAAGGGTAAGCGTATAAGTGTCAAGCTCGATGAGGAAGCCCGAAAATGGCTCGCACATCACGGCTTTGACAGGCTCAACGGCGCGCGTCCGATGGCGCGACTTATCCAGACGAAGGTCAAGGCCCCGCTGGCCGAAGAGATGCTGTTCGCTGAGGCGGAAATCGGCGGCGAGGTGAAAGTTTCCGTAGAGGATGGTGAGCTTACCTTACACTTTCCGGGGAAATGAGCCCGCCTAGGAGTTCGCCCGTGCAGGCCGCTCATGCATAACTAACTTCCTGTCAAAGCCGGATAATTCATGTGCGTCCCGAGGACTGGGAATTAATCCCGTGCTCTATAACATCAAGGCTGAAACATATCCTCAAAATCGATAAGCATCTAATCCTTCATGGGCCTTATAGACTTTCCAGATCCATCGCATGCCTCCGACGGGGATTTCATTGCGTTTGGGGGAAGCCTCAACACAGATAATCTACTCAGGGCCTATCGTCGCGGCATTTTCCCATGGCCGGTGGATGGTTTACCTCTGGTGTGGTTCAGCCCTGAAAAAAGGGCGATTCTTGAATTCAATGACCTGCACGTGCCGCGCCGTCTATCCAGAGTGAGAAGGAGAACAAACGTCCGTTGCACTATTGATCAAAACTTTGAGGCAGTGATAGCTCACTGTGCCGGGGTCAGACGCAATGGCGAGGATGGCACATGGATTACGCCCGAGATGTTACGTGCCTATAGTGAATTACATAGCCTCGGGAACGCGCATAGCGTTGAAGTGTGGGACCGAGAGCATCTGGTGGGCGGGCTTTACGGCGTAGATGTTGACGGATGTTTTTCCGGCGAAAGCATGTTCCACCTGCACCCGAACGCTTCAAAACTTGCGTTGCTACACCTGATAGACCACTTACAGGCAAGGGGCCTGGACTGGATCGACATTCAAGTGTTGACGCCGCACATGACGGCACTCGGTGCAAAGGAGATAGATCGCGATGAATTTCTATTTAAGTTGAAGGCCACACGCGCTCGCCAGTTGAAGATATTCGATTGAGATCGCCTGT
>DASVVZ010000250.1:0-3513 GCA_036389875.1 Pyrinomonadaceae bacterium | reverse complement strand
TAAGCACTATGCGTGCCAGAGGGAAATTATTTTGTGGAAGGGTGAAAGTATTAGAACTCTACTTTAGAAATACTGAAGGTGAATGGCGAGGGCGGCGGGCCGGTGGGCGGGGTAAGCCAGGCTTTCGCCCCTTTTCTTTATTGTTCCGCTTGTGCAATGACTCAAACCTATTTCTTTAGCCAGAGCTTTCACGGGCCACAGAATGTTTGGAACGCTTCGTCGTAGTTTTACCCGCCTGCGAGAGATTGTAGCAGACCGCTGTAACTCGCCGCGCCGCATGTCTCAGCGGAAGTCACGCCTTTTTTCAACGCCTCAGTAATCAGGGAAACAGACCAAGAGCAGTATGAAAAATCAATCGTGATAAGATTATTTACTGCTGATTACCGGGCTCATTTCATACTAAATTAATCTTAGCAATACAAACCCTGTTACCTACAGATTCTTACAACATAGACGATTGTGAGGCTATGACCAGCCACCGCCCGTCCCTTTTAATGAAGGTGTCAGTATTTCTTACGCGAGCCACTTTCGAGTTCTTATATTTAATTGTGGTGACGAAAGTGAGCGTCGCTCTCTCTTTTTCAAGACTATCTAAACGCTCCTCGCTAATTTCCCAGGACTTAACGGTCGGGTCGCCTCTCTTCCATACGGCTATCCACTCTGACTTATTGTAGGTCTTGCCGTTTTCCGCGACGTTACTGAATTCATCAGCAAAGATGGTTTCCAGCGTCTTCGTGTCCCCCTTAAAGTTGGCCTCTTTCCAGCGTTTTTCTATATCCACTAATTCACGCAGAGTTTCGGTTTTATCATTACCAGGGGCTGTGCTTGCAGGGGCGCTCCCTGATGGCTGTGGTGATGGCGCAGTTGCCTTCTCACTGTTCGGCTGTCTGTTTGAAAGATTGCACGCGGATGCTGCAAGAAGCAGAGCAATCATCAGGGCCTGTTTCATTACGCTCCTATAATTCCATCGTTAAACTTCAAGGGGCTCATACGCTGTTCGGGCCTATAACATCATCGCATGAGTTTCATTAACAAATTGCCCCTCATTTCATCACGTCGCCAAAAGCGACCGCTCGTTCCTTCCCGTCTACCTCGAATTTAATGAAGACGCGACCGATTTTTGGATCAACCTTCGTCACCGTACCATTTTGAAATGTTCCGGCCCAATCCCCTTTAACGGAGTCGCCTTCTTTGACAGCAGGTTTGAGGGGAACTGGCGTGCAACGCGACTTGTCGAAGACGGATACGTAGCCCGCGAAACCGCGCAGGAAGAGTTTGTCTCCGGCCTCGCGTATGACCTGAAACTTCTTCATCCTCGCACCGTCCTGAACGGCGACGGTCGTACCCGGCTCAAAGGTGTTGTTGATTTTGACGAACGTGTTGGGCTTGAGTTTCTCGTCCATCTGCCCGATGGTGGTCTGACCGTCCCGGCCTTTCGCAGGATTGTCGTAGTCTAAGTCAAGATAGCGCACGACGGGTTCTGAGGGGTTGGCACCGTCTACCACAATGGCGCGCATCATGCCTGAGCCTGACTGCCACCAGGTCAATACCAGATCGCCGGTTCTGGCGGTCTGTCCAGCGGGAATAGGCACTATGTAGGCGTTAGGGACCTGCTTTTTGTCGCCGTTGGTAAACTGGACTTCCGACATCTCTTTGCCGGGCGTGACCATCGTCTCGGAGTACCAGATCATGTTGGTCTTATCAATACCGTTGACGTTGGCCTGCTGTAGCCATAGGTAAGAGGGAACGAGCACGACTTCACCCGCCTTAGCGGTGGTTTCAACCAAAGGAAAATCTTTGAACGGGAAAGTTGCTTGATAGTTCGGATCAATCGAAGGCGTAGGATTGGCCGTCGCCGTCTTGCCGGCAGCGTTTGCGGCGTTGGCGTTAGCCGTGTTGGTGTTTCCCGCTGTGTTTGTATTCGCTTCGGGTTTCGAGCAAGCCGTTAATAGCAGGCAAAGCGCAAAGATGACAGATAACTTTTTCAATTCTGGACTCTCCTTTGATTCGATTATTTTGTCGCGGCGGGAAGTTTCGCCGTGAAGATGCCATTGCTCGACTTGTCGCCTACAGGCGAGCGGTGGCACGCTTCGATAATTGACTCCAAGTCGTGGCTCTATGGATGGATCGGTGTCGCGACCGGCATGGCATTCGGGACTCCGGCCGCCGCAGGGTGTGCGTCGGGTAGGAAGTAAAATAGTATGCCGAGGATCGCGTAAACCGAGAGCAGTTGCGCGCCCTCTACCCAATTGCTCTCACCGTCACTGCTAATCTGCTCGACAATAATGATGGAAGCCACTACGGCTACCACTTCCGGGATTGTGAACTCCAGATTCATAGGCCTCCCGAAGAGATAGGAGGCGAACAAAAGGACGGGCGCGACAAAGAGCGCGATCTGTAGGCTTGAGCCGAGCGCGATGCCCAGGCTCAAATCCATCTTGTTGCGCATCGCCATCAGAATGGCCGAGGAGTGTTCTGCGGCATTGCCGATGATGGCGACGACAATGACCCCGACGAAGACTTCCGTAAGCCCCAACGTCTCACGCGCACCCTCGACCGCGCCGACCAGAAATTCAGAGACGAGCGCTACCAGGCCTGTTGCCACTAGAAGGACGCTGACGGACTTGCCTACCGACCAGGCCACCCCGTGGTCTTCAACCACGGTGCGTTCTTTACCGACTTCGGCAATTACGCCGTGCGATTGTGCTCCGACGAACAGCTCTTTGTGCGTGACTAGGGAAAACAGAAGCGTCATCGCGTAAGTGACTATAAGCACTATGGCGATGGCGAGCGATAGACTCTGCTCTTTCGCCGGCGTCCACCCGCCCTGCGCGACCGGGACGTGTGCTCCCGCCTGATGGAACACGGTCGGGATGACGAGGGCTATGGCTGCGAGCGTGAGCGCCGTGGCGTTAATACTGGCGGCGGTGCGGTTAAACTTCTGCACGCGGAACTTGACGCCGCCCGCTATGAACGATAGCCCCAGGACGAGCAGGACGTTGCCGATGATAGAACCCGTGATGGAGGCTTTGACGACTCCGTCCAGGCCTTTCGAGAGGGCGAAGAGGGCTATGATGAGTTCGGCAGCGTTACCGAAGGTCGCGTTGAGAAGCCCCCCGACTCCCTGACCCAGATGCTCGGCCAAATGCTCTGTGGCGCGGCCCATCCACCCGGCCAGTGGGATGATAGCCAAACAGGAGACGATAAAGAGCGCTGTCGGATTCTCAAATCCCGGCACGAAGCGCAGAGCTATGGCAACGGGCACGAAGATTAGAAGCCAGTCGAGCGAAGGCTTGAGCCATGAGCGCTTATGCGCAGGTGGCGCAGGCTGATGAGATGCGGAGTCAGGTGTATCAGCTGGAGTCGTTGACATGTAATTTATTTACCACATTCTCACACTTTGGGAAATGTTCATTAACGCTCGGCTATTAAATCTTATTCAGAATCAGGGAAGAGAGAAGCTTCTCTTTGAAGAAGCTCGGGGTGATAATTGTACCGGAAGTGCATTTTATG
>DASVVZ010000249.1:0-9631 GCA_036389875.1 Pyrinomonadaceae bacterium | reverse complement strand
CCGGCGGTCGGGGCGGCAATCGCTCCGCGCGCTTCGGCGTAAACGGTCTGGTATCGCTCGCGGTCTTCATCCGAGAGCGAGCCAGCGTCTCGTTTGATGTAGGGCGGAAGCGGCGTCTCGCCCATCTCTTCCAGCAGGTCTGTAAGCGGCGCGTCCGCGTCAAAGCGAAGGATGCGCCGCCCCTCGTCGAGCGCTTCTATGACTTCGGCCCAGAGCCTCGCATCCTTGAAAGAGATGCGTGCGCCCGGCTGAAGCCTTCGCGCCGGGCGCGCTAAAGCTTCCCAGACATTCGTGTCGCGCTCGCGCACGAGAAAAAGCTCCACACGCCCGCCCGTGGGCTCGCGCACGCCGTGCAGGCGCGCAGGGAAGACGCGCGTGTTATTGACCACGAGCAGGTCACCTTCGCGCACGTAGCCCGGCAGCTCCGCAAACAGGCCGTCATGCCACTGGCGCGCGCTGCGCTCCAGGACCAGCATGCGAGACGCATCCCGCCGCTCAAGCGGGTGCTGCGCAATCAGCTCTTCCGGCAGCTCGTAATCGAAATCGGAGATCAGCATAAAGACAGTTTTCAGTTTTCAGTTTTTAGTTCTCAGTTTAAGAAAAAGCGGGCCATGTCTTCCCGGCTGAAAACTAAAGACTGAAAACTGCTTTTAAGGTATGGGCGCGGTGGCGGCGTCGGCTGCCGATGCTTTGACCGGCTCGGCCGGGTGTTCGCGGTGGAAGACGGCCGTCAGCTGCGCTCCGAAGAGAAGCACCAGGCTTGAGACGTATCCCCATGTCAGCACAGCCACGACTGCGCCGACCGAGCCGTAAATCTGGTCGTAATGAAAATAATGCAGGCTCCAGGCGAACAGGTACTTGGCCGATTCCCACAAGAGGCCGCCCGCGACTGCGCCGGGCAGGGCATCGCGCACGCTGACGCGCGCGTTCGGCATGAAGCGATAGACGACGACAAAGAGCATGACGGTGACGAGGATGCTGACGACGGCGAAGATGGTCTGCCAGAAGGGGCTGCCGGAAACGGCCAGCCACGGGACGCGGTCCAGTACTCTTTGCGGCAGCCGCTCGGCCATCTGTTGCAGGAACAGTAGTACGGACGTGACCAGCACGGAGAAGGACAGGAGCAAACCCACTATGCCTATCATGCCGAGCGTCAGCGCTCTTCCGTGCAGAAAGGTGCGCGAGCTTGTGGCCCAGATGCGATTCAAAGCGCGCTCGATGACGGAGAAGACCCAGGAGCCTGCCCACAGGACTAAGACCGCGCAGCTGACGATTATCTCGGTGCTGAGGTTCTGAAGCGAGCGCACGGTGCTGCGCAGGAACTCTGCCGAGCCCGGATAGACCTGAACTATCTGCGCCATCATGGTCGAGCCGGCCGTCAAACGATTGCTCACAGCCAGAATCAGCAGCAGCGCCGGAAAGAGCGTCAGCAGTCCGAAGTAGCTCATGGCGGCAGCCGACGTGAAGAGGTCGTTCTCATGAAACTGGTGAAAGGTGTGAGACAGAATGCTGCGCCAAGGGGCGCGATTTCGCACTCCGAACGAGTGTCGGGAAAATGACGGGAAACGACGCATAATTAAGTACGAAGCACTGAGCACCGAGTGATGAGCACCGGGTAAAAGAAAGAATCTCTTACCGCAGTACTCATCATCCAGTACTCAGTACTATTTCCCCAGTGCGGCGCGGGCCGTGGCGATGCGCGCGTATGCGCGCGGAATCTCGCCCGTGAGCGCCTGCGCCTGCGCGGCTGCTTTATCAAAATCTATTCGGGCCATTGTCGCAAAAATGTTGTCCAGCCGGAAAGAGTCCGACTCTATGCTCAGCTCTTCCGAGAGGTCTGAGCCTTCAGACAGGCCGGCGCTGGTGGCGAGCGCCGTCTCGTCGCCCATGTAGTCGGGCGTGGAGTTGGCGGCGCGCACAAGCTCCGAGAAGAAGTCCCAGGCGCGCTCCTTGCTCACGCGCGCGGCCGCGTCCGTGATGACTGCGTAGGCGGCTACGCGCTGGCGCGAGTCCTTGTCGGCGCGCTCCGCGTAGGACTGCGCTTCTGTCAGAAGAGCATTTACTTCGTCGCTGCTCTCCTTCTTACGGGCGGCTATGACGGCGGCCTGGCTCAGCCCCCACGCCGAGGCAAAGGGCGGCGCTTCCGCCCGCCGCACAAAGCGCGCGACCGATTCCGAATCGTCCTCCTTGTCGTCCCTGTAAGCGCGAGAGATGTCCGCAATCTGATTAACCGCGATGTAGGCCAGAGCGGCGCGACGAAGGTCGCCGTCCTCTATGCCGTAGGCCGCGCGCTGCGCCCTGTCCCACAATCTTTCGCGAGCGGCCCTGCGCGCCAGACCGAGCGATATGCGGTCGCGCTCATAACCGCCATTCGCGCGGGCCAGCTGCTCAAGCTGAGGCGCGAGCGGGTCGCGCGCGTTTTTACCCGCCAGGCTGGTCAACTCGAACTGCGCGCTCAGAGCCTCTCGCCGCCCCGCCTCAATCTCGCCGCTGAGTTGATTGAGCTGCGAGCGCATGACCGGAACGTACTGAGCATATTCCGCCGCCGCGCGCTCAAAGAAGGGAATCAGCCTCCCGGTTATGACGTAGCGCGCGATTCTCTCCTGCGCCGGGTTAATCGTGCGCGCGCGTGATGGCGGCTGCGGGCGTAGCAGAAAAGCTACTGCAAGATCGTAGAAATATTTACTTGAGATCGGGTCCGCCTGATTTAGATTTTTAAGAGGGGACGCATAGGCTACCGGACGGAATTGAAGCCCGCCCTTTTCATCTACGGCCATCAGCAGCTGCGGCGAGACTACGAAAGACGAGAGCCGCAGCAGGTCGTTCGCATCCGTGTCAGGGTTGGCGGCAGTCCTTTGCACCATGCGACGGTAAAGGCCGTAAGGGTCGGACGCTTCCCCCATGAAGGCGCGCAGGCGAAGAATGAATTCCATGGCATCGCCGCTTACGCCTTCCGCAATCGCGGGCTCGGCTATCTGGGCGGCGCGCGCGTAATCCCTCTTTCCCATAAGCTCGTAAGCGAGCGCAAGGCGACGCGCGCCCAGCGTCGACGGCTCTCGCCAGGGAGTTCGCCGCGTAGGCTGATTAGCGGCCTCCTGCGCTTTGTCTCTCTCCTGAAGCATCTCGCGCATGAAGGCTTCGGCCATCTTTGCATCCCGCGCGGCCGCTTTCGACAAGACCTCGTCTCGCGCAGCCGTCTCAAGCATCTCTTCCGAGCCTGGAAAGACGCCCGCTTCCTCTCCGGCGGCCCTTTGCTCCGCACGGTCTGCGGCCGATGCGGCTTCCCACGCTCGGCGGAATATCTGTCGCGCACGCGCTTCGTCGAAAGGCCAGAGCGCGTCCGCCGCCAGCAGTTGAATCCTTGCGCGGTACTGTAGGTCTCTGAATGCGCGAGCGGAGTCAGCCGTCTCAACCAGCAGGGTGACGGCCTGAGCGCGTCGCGCCTCGGCCTTTTCATCCGTGCGCCGCGTGCCGGGCGCTGCGCCCCCTCTGCCCGTTCGCCCCCTCTGCTGCGCCTGCGCGCTGGCCGGTGCGAAAGCAAGGACGAGCGCCAGCGAGATAAAGAGAAAAGAGCCTTTCATGTGTTGCTCGGAGTTCATGCCCTGAAAACTAAAAGTTAAATTCAGTCAAAGAGTCCGGGTCTCTGAGGGGGAATGTTTATGCCGAAGTGCTCGTAGGCGCGACGCGTCGCCATTCGCCCGCGCGGCGTGCGGTTGAGAAAGCCTATCTGAATCAGGTAAGGCTCTATTATCTCTTCTATGGAATCCTTCTCTTCGTGAATGGAGGCCGAGATGGTTCCAAGGCCGACGGGGCCGCCGCCGAACTTTTCTATAATCGTCGTCAGGAGCTTGCGGTCGACCTCGTCCAGCCCGAAGGTGTCAACCTCCATCCGGTTAAGCGCATCCTGCGCCACCTCGTGTGTGATTCGACCCTCGTAATCCACCTCCGCGTAATCGCGCACGCGCCTGAGCAGGCGGTTGACTATGCGCGGTGTCCCACGCGCCCTGCGCGCTATCTCTCTAGCGCCGCCCTCGTCAATCTCTACGCCTAGAATGTCCGCGGAGCGCTTGACGATAATCTCCAAATCTTCGTGCGGGTAAAAGTCCAGATGAAAGACTATGCCGAAGCGCCCGCGCAAAGGAGCAGTGATGAGACCGGCCCGAGTCGTCGCCCCTACTAAAGTGAACTTCGGCAGCTCAAGCTTGATGGAGCGTGCGGCCGTTCCCTGTCCTATCATGATGTCCAGGTGATAGTCCTCCATCGCAGGGTAAAGCACCTCTTCGATGGCTGGATTCAACCTGTGAATCTCGTCAATGAAGAGCACGTCGCCCTCCTGCAGGTTGGTCAGGATGGCCGCCAGGTCGCCCGACTTCTCTATAATCGGCCCGGCCGTGGTGCGAAGCTCGGCCTTCATCTCGTTGGCCACGATGTTGGCCAGCGTTGTCTTGCCCAGCCCCGGCGGGCCCGTCAGCAACACGTGGTCGAGCGCCTCGTGTCTTTGCAGCGCCGCCTTGATGAAGATGCGCAGGTTCTCCTTGGCGTGACGCTGACCTATGTACTCGGCGATGCGAGTCGGCCTGAGCGACAGCTCGAACTGCCGCTCGTCATCCAGCGGAGCGCCGTCGCGCGTGTTTGCGGGTTCAAGCTCGTCCGTCATAGCGGTCTGGTTCCTTTACCCCTTGGCCAAAAGCCGCAGGCTGCGCCTGAGCAGAACCTCGACGGAGATGTCGCCGCCCTCCTGCATGGCCGACGTGACGGCCTTGTCGGCGGCCGCCTTCTGATAGCCCAGACCGACTAGGGCCGACAAAGCGTCTTCGCGCACTGCGTCTTCGGAAGCCGTAGCGCCCGTGCCGTCCTGCGCCGCGAACTCCTCTTCGAGCGCGGGCGAAGAGAGCGCTGCAATCTTGTCCCTGAGCTCTATCACCAGTCGCTCTGCGGTCTTCTTGCCGACGCCCGGAATAGAGGTCAGCCGCGCCAGATTGTTCGTGCGTATGGAGGCGATTATCTCGTTGGCGCTCATGATGCCGATCATGGTGATGGCGAGGCGCGGGCCGACGCCGCTGACGCTGATGAGCCGCAGAAAAAGCTCGCGCTCGCGTAAGGTTTTGAAGCCGAAAAGCTGAAGCGTGTCCTCCCTGACATACGTGTATATGTTCAGCTTGACCGCCGCGCCCACGTCTTCCAGCTCGTAAAAGGTAGAGAGCGGAATCGTGACCTCATAGCCCACGCCGCCCACTTCCAGAATAACAGTATTGGTATGTTTGGAAAGGAGAGTCCCTGATAAGTGTGCAATCATTTCCTGTGTTAAGTAGAGTCTTATCCGAAGCAGAGAATTTCGGGAGCGACTTCGTCATCTTTCAATCAGGGATTGTAGCATGAGCAATGCGGAAGGCCGCAGTGCAGAATGCAGAAGTAAAGTGAGACGCCGGTCGGCCTGAATCAATCGTTGATTCGTCAAGCGCGGCACTCCCCCGGGCTTCAGCATTGCTTTCCTGCCGCTACCACTCTGGCGAGGGTTGGCGCTATACTATGAGCCGAAGCGGAGCTTCTCGGATGAAATCGGAAAAAATCTCAGAGCTGACGACCAACCGGCTGAGCGTTTACCTGCGTTGTCTGAATCTGCTGGCGGCCGCAGGGATTAAGACTATCTCGTCGCAGGCGCTGGCAGACCAGTTCAACCTGAACTCTGCGCAGATTAGAAAAGATTTGGCCTACTTCGGCGAGTTCGGCGTGCGCGGCGTGGGCTACCTGGTGGAAGATTTGCGCGAGCACATCACGAAAATCCTGGGGCTCGATAACGCGCACCGCGTAGGCATCATAGGCGCTGGCAACCTGGGCACGGCGCTGGCCAACTACAACGGCTTCACCAACTCGAACTTCACGGTCGTAGCGCTCTTTGACAACGACCCTGAGAAAATCGGAAAGCAGGTGGGGCGGGCCTGTGTTATGGTGCATGACGTAAAGAAGATGGCGCGCGTCGTGAGGGATGAGGCGATTGACGTGGCCGTCATAGCCGTGCCCGCGCGCGTCGCCCAGAGAGTTTTGAATCAGGTGATGGCCACGGGCATCAAGGCCGTACTTAATTTCGCGCCCCTGCGCCTTCATGCGCGGCTCGGCGTGAAAGTCAAAAACGTAGACCTGACGATTGCGCTCGAAAGCCTGTCTTACTTCCTGGCGCGCCCGCAGGTATCATGTATCACTAACCCACGCTCCGTTCACTCCTTCGAGGAGAAGCGGCAGCAGGAAGAGCACGAGCTGTAGAAATATTTTAAGGAGTACAGAAGTTATGTCTTGCTTTCTAAAGAGAATTTTGCCCTTTACCCTGACGCTCATAGTCGGCATAACCATAGGCAGCCTCTTCAACCTCTTCAGCGTCGGACGCCAGAGCAGTCCGGCCGTTCTTCGCGTTGAGAGCGATTACGCCACAGCCGTCGGCTTCGGGCCCGGAAGCTACGGCTGCCGCTCCAGACGTCGCAGCTACTCGGAGAGCTATAGCCCTGTGCGGGTGCTCACGCAGGCTGAGCCCGCCTACACGGCGGAAGCGCGCCGCAACGGCACCGAGGGCCAGGTCATGCTGCGCGTCACGCTCAGGGCAGACGGCACCGTCGGCGATATTGAGACGATAACTTCGCTGCCGGACGGCCTGACGGAGCAGGCACGCAAGGCCGCGCGACTGATTAAGTTCGCCCCGGCCACACGCTACGGCTCGCCCGTTGACGAACAGAAGACACTAACGTACTCCTTCAACATTGATTGAAAGGTTCCTGGCAGACCTACTTAATGGATGAGCAGACGGCCCGCCGCGAGATAGTTCGCGTAGGCCAACTCATGTACGAGCGCTCCTATGTCGTCTCTTCGGACGGAAACCTCAGCGTGCGTCTCGACGACGGAAGAATAGTTGCGACTCCGACTCAGATGTGCAAGGGGCGCATGACGGAAGAGGCGCTCGCCGTCACAGACCGCGACGGAAAGCCCCTGACCGACAGCCGGCCTTCGTCCGAGCTTGCGATGCACCTGCTGATTTATCGCGAGCGGGAGGACGTTCGCGCCGTCTGTCACGCGCACCCGCCGCACGGAACCGCTTTCGCCGTCGCGGGGCTCCCGATAGACCAGCCCATTCTCTCCGAAGTTATACTGACGCTGGGCTGCGTGCCGCTGGCCGATTACGGCACCCCTTCCACGGATGAGTTGACGGAGGCCATGCGCCCGCTCGTCGCTCGACACAACGCGCTCCTGATGGCGAATCACGGGGCGGTGGCCTACGGCGCTGACCTCTGGCAGGCGTTCGACAGGCTTGAGACGCTGGAGCACACGGCGCGCATAGCTATTCTCTCGCGCCTCCTGGGCGGCTCAAAGAATCTGCCTGCGGCCGCCATCGAAAAGCTCATCAACGTGCGCGAGCAGGCGGGCTACCTGGACGCGGGCGCGCGCTGCCAGTCATGCGGCTACCTGCACGAGACGCAGATAGTCTGTCCCACGGGCGAGCGTCCCGCGCAGAATGGAGCGCGCCATTCGTCGGGCAACGGCGCGGGCAGGATTTCTCTAACCCGCGACGAACTGGTAGAGTTATTGAGTCAGGCAGCACAACTCGGAAAGATTTAATCACAGATATCATTGATTCAATGATATCTGTGAATCAATTCTATTTAAGGAGCATATAGATGCCACAGGAAGCACTCGGAATGGTTGAGACAAAGGGATTGGTGGCGATGATCGAGGCGGCGGACGCTATGGTTAAGGCCGCGAACGTCACGCTCATCGGCTATGAAAAGATTGGCGCGGGCTTTGTGACGGCGATCGTGCGCGGCGACGTGGCGGCTGTGAAGGCAGCGACCGACGCCGGGGCCGCCGCAGCCCGCCGCGTAGGCGAACTCGTCAGCGTACACGTCATCCCCCGCCCGCACGGAAGCGTGGACGACGCGCTCCCGATAGGAAATAACAGCTAAACATGATTATCGCGCGCATACTGGGCACTGTCGTCTCGACCCAGAAGGACGAGCGTCTGGTAGGTAAGAAGCTGCTTATCGTGCGCCCCGTCAATCTGGACGGCACGGACACGAGCGCTTATGTTGTCGCGGTGGATACGGTCGGGGCGGGCTTTCACGAGCGCGTGCTGGTGGTCTCAGGCTCCAGCGCGCGCCTCGCACAGGGCATGAAGGACGTGCCCGTAGATGCCGCCATCGTCGGCGTCATAGATACGGTGGACGTCGCAGATGACTGAAACAGTCTAGACTACGGACTTTTTTTATGCAGCTTGCTCGTGTTATAGGGACTGTGGTGGCGACGGTGAAGAATGATTCACTGGAGGGCCGCAAACTCCTTATCGTGCAGTCCCTGAATGCCAGGCTTGAGCCGCAGGGGCAGCCGCTCGTGGCCGTGGACTCGGTTGGAGCCGGAGCGGGCGAGCTGGTCTTCTGGTGCAGGGGCAAGGAGGCCAGCTTCCCCTTCAAGCGCGAGGACACGCCCACAGATTGCACCGTGGTCGGCATAGTGGATTCCGAAGCTCACGTTACCAACGGAAGAAGGCCGCGATGATTCTGGCGCTCGTGCTCGGCAATGTAGTGGCGACGCAGAAGAATCATCGTTACGCGAGCGCCCGCGTGATGCTCTGCCAGCCGGTCACGCCGGAAGGCGAAGAGACGGGCTCAACACTGCTCGCGCTGGATTCGGTTGACTCGGGCGTGGGCGACACGGTTCTGATTGTTCAGGAAGGCTGGGGCGCTTCGACTGCCGCGACGGGCGAGGCGGGCGCCGCCATAGACTCTGCGATAGTAGGCGTGGTGGATAGAATTGATTTTCTCGAAGACGAACAAGAGGAGACGCCATGAGCGCTGAACAGGATCGTGTGCGCGCGATGGCAGAGCGCATAGCTCAACGCGTCTCCGAGCAGCAGAGCGCGGTGCGGCGGGACGACTCGCGCGCCAAAGGAAACAACGGGACCGCTGAGCTAAGCGCTGTGCGCGAGAGCCTGGCAGAGCTGAAGCGAAAGCTCGCCAGCATAGAAGAGCACCTGGAGCTGGAAAAAGAGGACGCTTCTTCCGGCGGGCGCAGCGCTTCGCATCTCGACGAAAGAAACGCTTCCCCGCAGGAACGAACGAACACTCGCCCGCCGGCTTCCGCTCATTCGCCGTGGCTGAGCGGCATCTATGTCCCGGCTGCACACCCAAGCCAGGAGCGCTTCGGCGTGGAAGAGGCAGCGGTCTCGGAGTTAGTAGACTTTTTTGAGAAAGAAAAGGTCTGCGAGCTTGAGCCGGGAGGAAAACCCTGCACCCACTGCGATATGTGCAGCACGCGCGGATTCTGATAGAAGCCCAAAATTCCAAATCCCAGGACCCAGGTCAAAGAACTCTCTCTTTGACCTGGGTCCTGGGACTTTAGCCTTTAGACTTTTTTACCTGTTCTGGTTACGGCGCACGTCGTTGGCGTCAATCTTGGGCGGCGCTTGCGCAGCAGGGTCTGCCTTGAAGTAAGGCTCTTCCTTGAAGCCATACATTTTGGCTGCGATTACGGTCGGAAAGCTGCCGCGAGTAGTGTTGTAGTCCTGCACGGCTGTGTTGTAATCGGTGCGCGCCGTGTTGATGCGGTTCTCCGTCCCGGCCAGCTCGTCCTGAACCTTCAGGAAGTTCTGGTT
>DASVVZ010000248.1:0-6571 GCA_036389875.1 Pyrinomonadaceae bacterium | reverse complement strand
CGTCCGCGGACGCTACGCGTGAAGGGGCGCTCCGTCGCTGCTACACGGCCATAGCCGGCATTCACTGGAACGGCATGCACTACCGCCGCGATATAGGAAAGTTCGTAGAATAAATTTACAGAGGTAAAGAAAGGCACTTATGGCTGAATCGAATGCACTGGTCTCAATCCTGATGGGCTCGGACAGCGACCTGGAGGTGATGGCGGAAGCTGCCAAGACGCTTGAGAAGTTCGGCGTCGGTTACGAGATTGACGTGACTTCTGCTCATCGCTCGCCGGAGAGGACGCGCCGTATCGTGTCCGAAGCGCCCGGGCGAGGCGTGCGCGTCTTTATTATAGGCGCGGGCGCTGCCGCGCATCTGGCCGGAGTCGTTGCCGCAGAATCCACTCTGCCCGTGATAGGCGTGCCGCTGGATGCCTCGGCCCTGCGCGGCGTGGACGCGCTTTACGCGACGGTTCAGATGCCGGCCGGCATCCCGGTCGCCACTATGGCAATCGGGAAAGCGGGCGCAACAAACGCGGCCCTCTTCGCCATCGAAATTCTTGCGCTCTCGGATGAGGGGCTGCGCGGGAAGCTTCAGGAGCATAAACGAAAGCTGGCCGAAGGCGTTGAGCAGAAGTCTGCGGCCCTGCGCGAGCGGCTCAGTAAGTAGACTCCGGAGTCCAAAATCCCGAATCCCGGGCCAACAACTGTTCCGACTTGAGACATAGACGCGGGACTTGGGACTTACTAGCAGGTCGGATACCGTTCCTGCTATACTTTGGAAGCAGAAAGAGACGCTTCTGATTGGAAACTGCAACCGCGTGAGGCTTTGCTTCGTACAATCATGAGGCGTGGCATTCTTATGCTGAGGTTTTGGAAAATCAGTCGGCTGGAGGGAGTAGAAGATGGGATTGTGGAGTAGGCTCAAGCGCTCTGTGCGTGCGCTTTTCGGCGGCGTGATAGAGAAGACGGAAGACCCCGAACTCATACTCCAGCAGACCATACGCGACATGCGCGACCGCGTGCCGGAGTTGAATAACGCCGTCACGCAGGTAATGGCAACCGAGAGGCTCCTTTCGCGCAACAAGGAGCGACTGGAAACGCAGGTCGTAGACCTGGATTCCAAGATTAAAGCCTCCGTTAAGATGGGCCGCGACGACATCGCAACGGCCTACATAGGCCAGTTGCAGCAGGCCCAGCTTGACCTGCAAAAAACGTCACAGCAACTTGAGCACGCGAGCGGAGCATCCAAACAGGCGCTCAAGGCGCGCGACAACTATCTGTTGCAGATGCAGCGCCGCACGGCTGAAGCCATGCAGCTCATCAATCAGTCCAAGCAGGCCAAGCTTCAGGAGCAGCTTGCTCAGACAATGGAGACGTTTCAGCTCGGCGACGATGCTTCGACCTTCAACGAGATGCGCGACAAGATTGACCGCCGCGCGGCTACGGCAGAAGCCAAGATGCAGTTGAGCGCCGCGAGCGTGGATACGCAGATGCAGGAGATAGAGCGCGAGGCCATGGACATGCAGTTGCAGGACAAGTTGCTTGAGTACAAGCGCGAGATGGGACTGCTTACACCGGGCACGGCGAAACCGGGCGCGCTTCCGGCCCAGGGAGAATCCACTGCTAACGACCGAAATCGGGCTTTAATCAATGAGGGGACGGAATAGCTTTTATATATACAGAGCGTGCAGGCAAAATCGAAACACGCTCAGCGTCCAACCGGCTGATTAGTTATTTTGAAGTTTTAAGTTTATGGACTTACCAAAAATCGATCTCAAGTATTTGAAAGAGGCCCTGAGAGAGCCCGTCAACTTCTGGGGCATGGCCGGGTTCGCAGTAGCGGCCGCCTACACTCAGCACGTGGCGCCGCTCGCGGCAGCGCTTGTTGCCGAAGGCGTTTATCTGGCCGCCGTTCCCGCCAGTTCGCTCTATCGCAGGCTTGTCGACAGGCGAGAGAAAAATCGTCTGCGCCAGCTGCGCGAACGACAGCGCGAAGAGTTGATCAAGGGCTTCGACCCGCGAGAGCGCGAGGCCGTGGAGTACCTGCGCTGGATGAAGAATCAGATTTACTCGAACTACAGAAAGTTCACGGGCTCCAAAGAGATTCCCATAAACATTCAGAGCCTTGACCAGCGCTGGGAAGACTTCGTCGACCTGCTGGACATTTATCGCCGCCGCAAGAATCACCTGCGCTCTATTAACCGTCAGGCTGTGCAGAATCAGTTGACGCAGGCAGAGCGCTCCATCGAGAGCGCGCCCGACGACAGAACGCGTCGCGTGCAGCAGGCCAACGTGGAGATTCTAAAGCGCCGCATGAACTCCTTCAGCGAGCTGGAGCGTTCGGTCAAGCTTGTGGAAGGACAGCTTCAGTCCATAGAAAACTTCTTCGGGCTGGTGAACGATCAGGTGGTCACGCTGCCGACGCCGGAACGCGTCTCGTCGCTGGACTTCGAGCAACTGTCGGATTCCATAGCCATGACCAAACAGATGCTCGAAGACACGTCCGACATGATGGGCTCTCTTGATAACCACAACCGCGAGCTCGGCAACTACGACCTGCTGCCGAGCAAGTAAGAGGTTGGAAGTATGAAAAAGAGTAACAGGGAAGAGGCTGCGCTAAGCTTCTTCCCTGTTGCGTTTTTGGTGAGTTTATGAAGACCGCAAAGCTGCTCTTTTACGCCGTAGTTATTCTCCTGGCCGCCGTCGGCGGCTTCATGCTCTTCGGCGCGATCGTTTCCATAGCCCAGTACCTCATCTGGCTCGGCGCGATTCTGTTGGCAGGCTACGTCGCCGTCAAGCTTTTGAAGAAGAAGCCGGCGCGCGCGCAGTTGAAGACAAGCCCTGAAGAAATGGAATTGCAGGATGCGCTCAGAAAGATAGAAGAGATAAAGCGCGCACGACTTCCCGGATAAGAGAGCGCTTACTTACGCCGCGCTCTCTCGGACAATCCTCTCCATCTCAGCCTCGTCGATGTGATAGCTCTCGTTGCAGAAATGGCAGCTCATCACCGCCCCCTTGTCTTCACGCAGCATGGACTCAAGCTCAGCATGGTCAATTGAGGAGATGAGCGAGACCGCGCGTTCGTAAGAGCACGTGCAGGCAAAGCTCACGTCTCTCTCTTCCAGCACCTCGAAGTCTATGTCGCTGAGCGCCGTGCGAAGTAAATCGTGCGGGCTGGCTCCTTCGCGTATCATCACGGTCGTCTGCGGCGTGCGACTCACGCTCGCTTCGATCGCGGAGACCGTCTTTTCATCTGCGCCCGGCATTATCTGAATCATCAAGCCGCCCGCAGCCGAAACGTACTCCTCGTCCAGCCCCGCAGCGCGCACGTGCACGCCCAGCATTACGGCTGACGGAATCTGCTCGGATTTAGCAAGGTAGTAGGCAAAGTCCTCCGCAATCTCGCCTGAGACGATTGGCACGGAGCCCCTGTAGGGCTCACGATAAAGGCCCACGTCGTAGCCGGACTCGCGCGTCACATAGAACATGCCTGAGCCTACTATGGCGCGCACGTCCAGCTTGCCAGCTTCGTTAAGCGGCGCGTGTGCCTCAGGGTTCCGTACATAGCCGCGCACCTGCCCGCGCGCATTCGATTCCGCAGTGATGCCGCCGACGGGGCCGTCACCTGCTATCTGCACCGTCAGGCGGTCAAGCTCTTTCAGGCTTGAGCCCAAAAGCAGCGTGCCCGTCAGAGTTCTCCCCAGCGCAGCCGCGACCGTAGGCGATGTCTTGTGCCGCCTGACAGCTTCGGCCACCAGTTCCGTTGTCACGGCAGACATGCAGCGTACAGTGCCGTCCGCCGCCGTCCCATGAATAAGTGTGTCCTTCTGTTTCCGCTCGTTGCTCAAAAAATTCCCGCTCTACTTTCCAGATGCCTGTTCAGCGAAACTTTTCCCGGTTCAGGGCTTTCCAGCGCTCGCCTGCGGGCCGGAATCTCAACTCCGGCTTTAACGCTTCGACAAAACTCTATGATAGCCTCCCGGTACAGTTCTTTTCAGATGCGCGGACGGCCAAAACGTTGGCCACAGGAGGGTGCTGGCGGGGCGTAAATAGCTCATTTTAAATGTTGATGTAATTTCTTAGCTTATACACTCTATTGCACTGAAAAAAAAGATAGGCACAATATATTGACATTGGTACGACAAAGGAGTATATTCCGCTCCGCTTGGGACAGAGGCGGGCCAGACTGGAAGCCCGGCGGCCACAGGGCTCGCCTTTCCGGGACGGGTTACCGTCGCTTCAAATAAGCCAACCGCAGTATCCGAACCACATCTATTAAGAAGAGAGGCTCGGGCCCAAAAACCCGTGCGCCCCTGACTTTTGACATCGAACTACTATTGCCTCGTGCAGGTAACCGAACCGGCGCGAGAAAGGCAGATGAGAGATGAGCACCATTATAGACCCGAACACCCAGAACAACGCAGTAACGCCGCAGGTCACACCAGCCGCCCCAGAGCGCAAGGAGCAGGTCCCGGGACTCAACGCCAAGCGAGTCGTCAGCAAGCGCTACAGCCTGAAGGACGCTATGGGGAGAGCCATAGAGGAATGGCCTGATATCGTCAGGCGCGTCGTCGGCCACGTCTCGTTCGCTGAGACTGAGCCGCAGAAGCGCGACGAGTTTTACGCGGCCATGTCGGACGTGATGCTCAACCGCGAGTTCATTCCAAACACACCCTGCCTGGTCAACGCAGGCAAGGTCAACGGTCAGCTTGCGGCCTGCTTCGTTCTGAAAGTGCCGGATTCAATCTCAGGAATAATGGATCATGCCAAGGCCGCAGCGACGATTCATCAGACGGGCGGCGGAACGGGCATGACTTACGAATTCCTGCGTCCTTCGGGTGCGATGGTCAGCTCCACGCGCGGCGTGGCGAGCGGGCCCGTCTCTTTCATGAACATAGTCAATCAGGTGACGGACGTGGTGAAGCAGGGGGGCGTGCGTCGCGGCGCGAACATGGGCATGATGAGGGTAACGCACCCGGACGTGCTCAGGTTCATTCACGCCAAGAACGACCAGCACTCGCTGACGAACTTCAATATCTCCGTCAACATCACGGACGCTTTTCTCGAGGCCGTGGATAATAATGAGTGGTTCCAGCTTGAGTTCACCGGCCAGCCCTGGAACGAGTCTATCTACGACCCCGTACAGCAGGGAGACTACGCCATTTATCGCAGGCAGGACGGCTCGACCGTAACCTTCCGCGACAGGGCTTCGTTCGAGCAGGCGGATTTGTCGGACTGCGTGCGCGAAGAGCCGCCGCGTCCGGGCATGGTCTATGCGCCGGACATCTGGAATCGCATAGTCGCCTCGGCTCACAAATACGCGGAGCCGGGCGTGGCCTTTATTG
The DNA here is from genome assembly GCA_036389875.1 of Pyrinomonadaceae bacterium. Taxonomy (GTDB): domain Bacteria; phylum Acidobacteriota; class Blastocatellia; order Pyrinomonadales; family Pyrinomonadaceae; genus JACVRN01. The sequence goes on along the minus strand of DASVVZ010000248.1, from coordinate 1,241 downwards.
ATGAGGTCAATCGTCATAATCACATGATGGCCTCAATGGGGCCTATATACTCCTGCAACCCTTGCGGCGAGCAGTTCCTGCACTTCTCCAACTCCTGCAACCTGGGCTCTATAGATCTGGCGAAGTTTTACGTGGAGACGGGCGACGGCACAGACCCGGACAAGTGCATAGAGTGGGAGCGACTGAGAGAAGTCACGCATCTCTGCACGCGCTTTCTAGATAACGTCATTGACACGTGCACCTGGCCGCTTCCTGAGATTGAAGAGGTCGTGAAGCGCACGCGCCCCGTGGGCCTGGGCATCATGGGGTTCGCAGACCTCTGCCTGAGTCTCAAGATTACTTACGGCTCGCCGGAGTCGATTGACCTGATGGATAAGGTTATGGGATTCGTCAGGCGCGAAGCCTGGATGGAGAGCGTGCGTCTGGGTGATGAAAAGGGAGCTTTCCCCGAGCTTGAGCCGAATCACGATGCTTACGCGAAATTCCTCTACGAAGAGATAGGCATCCCGCGCTCGATGCCGCTCACTCCGCGCAATTACGAAGTGACGACAATCGCGCCTACCGGAACTATCTCGCTCGTGGCAGAGACTTCAAGCGGCATCGAGCCGAACTTCTCATGGGCCTATGTACGGCAGGACACGCTGGGCACGCGCACGTACGTTCACAGCCTTGCGGCCCGCGCGCTTGGGATAGAAGTGGATCAGACGGATCAGGACTCAATCAACGCGGCGGCTGCTTACGTAGTGGAGCACGAAGCTGAGCTGCCTCCTTATTTCATCTCCGCCATGGAAGTCAGCGCGGAGCAGCACGTTCATGTGCTGGCTGCGGCGCAACGCAACGTAGACAACTCTGTCTCCAAGACCTGCAACGGCGCGACCACGGATACGATTGAAGACGTAGACAGCCTCTATCGTCTTGCTCGACAGCTCGGCTGCAAGGCCGTCAGCTACTACCGCGACGGCTCGCGCGAAGGACAGGTGTTGACCTCCATCAAGCAGGAAGATAAGGAGAAGGGCGAGCTGGCCTGCAACACAGAGGCTACAGCAGAAGTGATGGACGAGCCGCCCGCCACGCACACGGATGCGGCACACGTGACCACCTCTCTGGCGGCGACCGAAGAGCCCGCCAGGCGTATTGAGCGGCCGCGTGAGCTGCTCGGCGCAACGTGGCAGATTCCGTTCGACGGCCAGAACCTTTACGTCACCGTCAATCACAATGGCCAAGTGGTGCAGGAAGTCTTC
>DASVVZ010000247.1:0-18087 GCA_036389875.1 Pyrinomonadaceae bacterium | reverse complement strand
TTGATGGAGCCGCCTGCGCCCACGCTGGGCGCCGGGCACGAGAAGGCAGGCCCGGAGGTCTGCGTGAAAGAGACGAAGGTCATATCACCGGGAAGCGTGTCTTGCCATCTGGCGTTGACGGCGGCCTCCGGCCCGCCGTTGCGCACCTCTATGGTGTAGGTTACGTCCGTGTCGTCTTTAACTGTGTCGGCGCTACCAACCTTAGAGATACCCAGATCTGCATTCGTAGTAGGAACGAAAACCGTGGCCGCCGCGCTGTTGTTCTCGTCGTTGACATCCAGCGTTCCGGTTGTGGAGACCGTAGCAACGTTTGTGAAATATGCGCCCTGCGGCGTTCCTGAAGGAATGTGTCCGACCAGCGTGAAGGATGCCGTCTCGCCTGCGCCCAGGCTGCTGACGCTGCAACTTATCTGGCCGGGGGCACCCTGTGCGGGCGTGGTGCAGCTAAAAGTAGGCCCTGTGTTCTGAGTTAAAGAGACGAACGTCATCCCGTACGAAGGCGAGTTGTCGTTGAGCATCCACTGCGGCAGCGTGTCGCTCAAGGTAACATCGATGGCCGCCTCTGTGCTGAGGTTGCTAACTACTATGGTAAAGGTCACGTTGGAGTTTGCCGCGGCTGATTCGGTCGAAGCGCTCTTTGTGATGCTCAGGTCTGTCTCGCCGGCATCAAAGGGGGCCAGATAGCTTGCCAGCGAGGCGGGCAAAAGATGATAGCTGCTCATCCCGGACAGTAGGCTTTTCACCGGCGAGATGCCGTATGAAAGCGTGGCCGCCCGCGCGCTCAATAAAGGCGCCAGGCCGATTCCAATAATAAGGACTGTTAGTAGGGAAAGCCTGCTCAGCCTTCTCGCAGTCCTGCCCGCACTTTTAATATTTTTAGAGAGATTGTTCATTCTGCTTTGAGCCGGGCCGTCGATTCGCAGACGGCGGGCGGGGGTCGGATGCATATAAATCCCTTTCAGATATGTATTACGAAAACCTGTATCATTAGAGAGGAGTGGACCGAGAGCTATGTGGACTATAAAAAAGGGATAGAACCCATTGCCACAACAAAACAGTAGCATGAACTCTATGACCTCAACAAGCCATTAACTCGGGCTGCGGCGCGGCTCGAACGGGAAATCAAAGGGGACCGGCGCGCCGACTGCCAGCTTGTCCAGCCGCCACGAGCCATGTTACTTTCTCTGTTTCCGATGAGGGCGGCTGCGCGCGCCTTAAGTATCTGGGAAGAGAAAAGCTTGCGCCCGGAGAGTCTCGCGTCCCGCCCCGGTTCGATTCCTCAAAGATGTCTGAAGCCGCTTACAACTTGAAGGAGCGCGTGCGCGCTTTCTGGCAGGCTAATCCCTGCGGCGTGAAGTTCGCGGACGCGGAGCCGGGCACGCGCCTCTTTTACGAGCGTGTCGAGCAGCATCGCTACCTGACGGAGTGGCACATCCCGGAGGCTGCGGATTTTCAGGGCGCACGCGGCCTGAAGGTTCTGGAGATCGGCTGCGGCCTCGGCACGGACGGCGCGCAATTCGCCGGTGCGGGCGCGGATTACACGGGCGTAGACTTAACGGAGGCGGCCGTAAGGCTGGCTCAAAGACGCTTCGAGCTATTTGATTTGAAGGGCACGTTCGAGACGGCGGACGCCGAGAAGCTACAGTTCGCGGACGCCTCTTTCGACCTGGTCTACTCGCACGGCGTGCTTCATCACACGCCCGATACAGAGCGCGCCGTGCGCGAGATTCATCGCGTGCTCAAGCCGGGCGGCCGTGCAGTCGTGATGCTCTATCACAGAGACTCTTATAATTACCGCGTCAACATAGGCGTGCTCAGGCGTGCGGGCACGCACCTTTTGAGAACAGAGGCGGGCGTCCGCCTCGCGCATAAATTAACAGGCGAGTCCCTGGAGAACCTGCGAGAGCACGCGCGCCGTCTTCGCTCGGATTCCGACGGCTATTTGAAGTCGGATGAGTTTCTGAATCGGAATACGGACGGCGCCGGAAATCCGCTCGCGCGTGTTTATTCCAGACCTGAAGCGCGCGAGCTGTTTCGTGATTTCGCAGAAGTTGAGCTTCGCACATATTTCCTGCACAAGCGCTGGATGCCCGTGGTGGGAAAGCTTTTGCCGCGCGCAGTGGAATCCCGGCTGGCTTCGCGCTGGGGCTGGCATCTATGGATTTACGCGCGCAAGGCAGCATGAAAGAGAGCAGACGAGATTGACTGAGAGAAGAGAGATTCTTGTCACGGGCGGCGCGGGCTTCATAGGCTCGCATCTGGTGGACAGGCTTCTGAGTGAAGACGCCTGGCGCGTGACCGTCGTGGACGACTTCAATAACTTTTACTCGCCCGCCGTCAAGCGCGAGAACGTGCGCGCGCACTTTCAGAATCCTTCGTACAGGCTGGTCGAAGCGGACATACGCGACCGGGAACTCTTAAGGCGACTCTTTGACGAAACGAAGTTTCAGGTAATCGTTCACCTTGCTGCCCGAGCAGGCGTGCGCCCCTCACTATCGGAGCCGCAGCTCTACAACGAGACGAACGTGACGGGGACGCTCAACCTGCTGGAACTGGCGCGCGCACACAAAATCCCTCAGTTCGTCTTCGGCTCTTCGTCCTCCGTCTACGGCATCAACGCGAAAGTCCCTTTCAGTGAAGAAGACCCTACGCGCTCGCCCATCTCGCCCTACGCGGCTACGAAAGCAGCGGGCGAGTTGCTCTGTCACACCTACACGCATCTTTACGGGATACGCTCGGTGGCGCTTCGCTTCTTTACGGTTTACGGAGCGCGCCAGCGCCCGGACCTTGCGATTCATAAGTTCGCGCGGCTGATTGATCAGGGCAAGCCGATTCCCGTTTTCGGAGACGGCACCACCAGGCGCGACTACACTTATATAGACGACATCATACAGGGCGTACGCGCCGCCATTGATTACAGAGGGAGCGACTACGAAGCCATTAACCTGGGCGAGTCGCGCACGGTGGAGCTGAAGGAGCTGATAGGGCTTCTCGAAGATGCCCTGGGTAAGCGCGCCGTCATAGACCGCCAGCCGGCGCAGCCGGGCGACGTGCCGCAGACTTTCGCAGACATCACGAAGGCGCGCAGGCTTCTCGGTTATGAACCGCAGACGCAGATTGAAGAGGGCATACGCCGCTTCATAGAATGGTTTCAGCTTGAGAAGAGAAAGATGACCGAAGCCGTCACTCGCTGACTTTTCTATCCCTGTTTGAATCTGACTTTTTATGCTCCTCTCTGTAGTCATCCCCTGCTTTAACGAAGAGCTTGTGATACGGGAGACGCACAGACGCATGACCGGCGTGCTGGGCGCGCTCGCCGATCTGGAATACGAGCTGATTTATGTGGATGACGGGAGCCGTGACCGTACGGCCGAGATACTAGGAGAGCTGCAGCGCGGGCACGAGCGAGTGCGCGTGATTCGCCTGTCGCGCAACTTCGGACATCAGATTGCCGTGACCGCCGGGCTCGAATCCGCGGCGGGCGATGCTGTGGTAATCATCGACGCAGACCTTCAGGACCCGCCCGAAGTCATAAGCGACATGCTTGAGAAGTGGCGCGAAGGATTTCACGTGGCCTACGGCGTTAGAACCGAGCGAACCGGCGAGACGCGCTTTAAGCTGTGGACGGCCAAAACCTTTTACCGCTTAATCAATAGACTCTCGGACACGGAGATTCCCCTGGACACGGGCGACTTCCGTTTGATGGATAGAAAGGTTGTGGACGCGCTGCTCAAAATGCCTGAGCGTGACCGCTTCCTGCGCGGCATGGTTAGCTGGATAGGCTTCAGGCAAGCGCCCGTTCAGTACAGGCGCGAGCCGCGCTTCGGGGGCCAGAGCAAGTATCCCCTGATGAAAATGGTGCGCTTTGCCACGGACGGCATTCTGAGTTTTTCCATAGTCCCTTTGAAGCTGGCCGTCTGGATCGGGTTCGCGGCAATCGGGCTGGCGATTGCGGGCATCATCCTGGCCGTCCTGGAGCGCGCCTACAGGCTCTACGACATAAACATAGGGCGCGGCTGGGCCTCTCTCTTCATCGCGGTGCTCTTTATGGGAGGCGTTCAGCTACTGACGCTCGGAATCATAGGCGAGTACCTGGGAAGGATTTACACGGAGGTCAAGCGGCGGCCTCTCTACGTGGTGCAGGAGCGGCTGGGGTTCGAGAAAGACGTTTGAGCTTGCCGAGCCACGGCGGGGCTTCTTTAAGATGAAATTGATAAGACAGCACGTCATCAATAGCAGCGCTGGGCGCAAAGTCGCGCTCGGCCTGTTGATAGTCCTGCTGTCATTGTCCGTCCGCGCTCTGACGGCGCAGTTCCTTGCCGAGCGGCTGACGGACGCGGGCTGGTTTCAGTACGGCTCATATAAAATCTTTGACGAGCGAGCGCAAGGCATACTGGACGGAAGAGAATCCTTCTTCTTTATTCCCGATTCTTCGCGCACGGACTTGATTCAGTACCCGCCCGCTTTCCCCGTCTGGGTAGCCCTTATCTACGGCGTGACGAATGATCGCTCCGCCCATGCTGTGCTCGGCGTTCACTGGTGGCTGGACGCGCTGATTATGCCTATGCTGGTAGCGGGCCTCGGGGTGACCGCATACGGATGGCGCGCGGGCATGGCGGCGGGCGCGCTTTGTGCGCTTTCCCCTCTTCTGGCCTTCTACGGCGTGACGCCTTCGTCGGACGCGCCTACGACCTGGCTGGTGCTGGCCGCCATGTGGGTGCTTCTGGTAGCCGCCAAAAGAGAGAGCTGGCGGCTGGCGCTCGCGTCGGGGTTGTTGCTCGGAGCGGCCTGCTGGTTTCGAGTCAATCCGCTCTTTGTAGTCTTCTTCTGGGCGCTGGCGCTTGCGCTCGGCCTGCGCGCGGGCCGGCTCGTGCGCGCCAGGCTTAGCCTCGCCGCTCTTTTAGGCACACTCATACTGGTTGCGCCCATCCCGGTGCGTAACTGGTTTGTCTTTAACCAGTTTGTCCTGACGGGCCTTAACGTCGGCTCTAACTTCTGGGAGGGATTGGGCGAGACAGAGTACGGGAGAAGCCTTGGCTTTGAGTTTGGAGACCAGTTGATGGTGGAGCAGGAGCGCGCTGCGCTGGGGCTCGCGCCCGACTTTCCCATCACGCCGGTCTGGCCCGACGGAATCCGCCGCGACCGCGAGCGCGCCCGCAAGTCGCTCAAAGTCATAGCCGCGCATCCGGTCTGGTACGCGGGCGTGATGCTGAAACGCATGTGCTGGATGCTGAAGATGGCCGGAGAGCCGGGCCCTTATTACGGGAGCCCGGGCATCAACTGTACGAGCAGAAAATGCCTGCCCGCGAGCTGGCAGGGCGGCGCGACGGCTCTTGCCGTCAACCTGCTCGGCATGTTGCAGAGCGTCTATCGCTACGCTGCGCTTCCGCTCATGGCAGGGGGCATCTGGCTCGGCTTCAGGCGCGCGCGCGTGATGACTATACTTCTGCTTGCGACCGTCTTCTACTATCTTGTGCCGGGCACGGCCGCGCACACCGAGATAAGATACGTGCTGCCCATGCACGGCGTGCTGGTGGTCTTCGCCGGTCTCGCAATCGTGCGGCTAGTCGAAGCTTTTAAGAGCGTGAATAAAAGAGAGAAGGTAAGTGAACAGACTATATGAAGAAGAAGCTGATGCAGTATCTGGCCTGTCCGTCCTGCGCGGGCGCGCTTGAGCTTTCCGAGGGGAAGACGGAAGGCGTGGAGGTTTTAGAGGGCGAGCTTGAGTGCGAGGCCTGCAAACGCCGCTACCCCATCGTGCGAGGCGTGCCGCGCTTCGCCAACCTCGCGGAAGTGGAAGAGGACAAGGCTGCGACCGCTTCCAGCTTTGGCTGGGAGTGGCAGCATTTTACGCAGGAGGACGAGCGGTACGGCGAGCAGATGCTGGGCTGGATTGACCCCGTCAAACCAGAGTTCTTTAAGGACAAGGTTGTGCTGGACGGCGGCTGCGGCAAGGGCCGCCACATGCAGCTCGCGGCCCACTGGGGGGCGCGCGATGTCGTCGGCATAGATTTGAGCGACGCCGTGGAATCGGCCTTCGCCGCCTCCAAGGGCTCCGAGAACATGCACGTAGTGCAGGCAGACCTCTGCCAGTTGCCCTTGAAGCGCGTCTTCGATTACGCCTACACGATTGGCGTCATACATCACCTGCTTGACCCGAGCATAGGCTTCAAGTCGCTCGCCTCCAAGATAAAGCCTGGCGGCAAGTTTTCCGTCTGGGTCTACGGCGCGGAGAACAACAAGTGGATTGTGAAGCTGGTCAGCCCCGTGCGCGAGCGTTTTACCTCTCGCATGAACCGGCGCGCTCTGCTTCATCTCTCTAAATTACCGACGGCGGCCGTCTACGCCGCATCCAAGCTCGTCTACGGCCCCCTGAACCGGACGGGCGGCGGCTTACGGCTGGCGCGCCATTTATTCTACAATGACTACATGAACACCATTTCCAGGTTCGGCTGGCGCGAGCAGCACACCATAGTCTTCGACCATCTGGTGGCGCCGACCGCAAACTACGTCACGCGCGAAGAGTTCGAGAAATGGTGGAGCGACGTTGGGGCGACCGATGTCGTCATAGGCTGGCATAATAAGAATAGCTGGCGCGGCACGGGCCAGATTAATTAGGCGGAAAGGGTGAACGCTTCAAGGATGTCCAGCGCAGTAAACGATGCGGGAAAAGAGCTGCCGCGCGAGATGATGCAGCACACCTACGCGATTCTCTACGAAGTGGAGGGCTCGCACTGGTGGTACATTGGCCGCCGCCGCATCATCAGTGGCTTCGTGCGAGAGATTTGCGGCCGCATAAAGGGGCGTCGCCCGAAGATTCTTGACGTGGGCTGCGGGACGGGCGCAAACCTCGTCATGCTCGGAGAATTTGGCGAAGCGCACGGCATCGATGTCTCGGAAGACGCCCTCTCATTCTGCCGCGAGCGAGGGCTGAAGAATGTACAGAAGGGCGCGGCCGAGGATTTGCCCTTTGAGGACGGCACGTTCGATTTGGTCACGGCGCTCGACGTGGTAGAACACCTGGACGACGACGCGGCCGGCCTCAGAGAGTTTCGCCGTGTGCTTCGGCCTGACGGGCGCATACTGCTCTTCGTCCCGGCCTTCATGTTCCTGTGGGGCGTGCAGGATGATGTCAGCCACCACAGGCGGCGCTACACCCTGCCGGAGCTTTTGAAGGTGGTGCGCGAGGCGGGCTTTGAAATTGAGCGCTCGACTTACGCCAACATCAGCTTCTTTCTTCCTATCCTGCTGGTTCGCAAGTTTATGCGACTGACAGGCATTCGCACGGAGACTGAAAACAGCATAGGCATCTCCGCCATGAACGGCATGCTGGGGCGCATCTTCGGCGCGGAAAGCTCCCTGTTGCGCCGCATGAATCTGCCCTTCGGCGTCTCTGCGCTCTGCGTCGCGCGTAAAGTGGAATAGATGAAAAACTACGACGAAGAAGAGACTTTAGTCAGCGACACTCGCGCCGAAGGCAGCAACGGCGCCGAAGCGCCGGACATCTCCGTCTTCCTGCCCGTCTTCAACGAAGAGCCCAACCTGCGGCCGCTTCACGCGAAGCTGGACGATGCGCTCCGAAAGCTAGGGCGCACGGCCGAGATTATCTACGTCGATGACGGCTCTTCGGACGGCAGCCTTGGAATCCTTCGCGGCCTTGCCCGCATAGACCCGCGCGTCCGGGTCGTTGCGCTTCGCAGAAACTACGGCCAGACGGCCGCCATGGCCGCGGGCATCGATGCGGCCACGGGGCGAGTGCTGATTCCCATGGACGCGGACTTGCAGAACGACCCGGCGGACATCGTTCGGCTCCTGGAGAAGCTGGACGAAGGCTACGATGTGGTGTCGGGCTGGCGCAAGAATCGACAGGACACTTTGATTACGCGTAAGATCCCTTCGATGATAGCCAACCGCATCATCTCGTGGATCGGCGGCGTGCCGCTTCACGATTACGGCTGTTCTTTGAAGGCCTACCGCCGCGAATCTCTCGAAGATGTGCGGCTCTACGGCGAGATGCACCGCTTCATCCCCATCTACGCTTCGTGGGCCGGGGCGCGCGTGACCGAGATTCCCGTAGAGCATCACCCGCGCACCATGGGCAAGTCCAAGTACGGCCTGTCGCGCACGCTCAAAGTGGTGCTGGATTTGATGACCATCAAGTTCATGGCGTCGTACCAGACCAAGCCCATATACGTCTTCGGCACGTTCGGCATCATTGCCTTCATCATCTCCCTGCTGGCGGGCCTCTACGCGGTCTTTCTGAAAATCTTTCACCGAGCGGATTTTGTGCAGACGCCGCTCCCGATTCTTGCAATCGTCATGTTCGCCGTCGGCGTGCAGTTTCTCCTGATGGGACTTTTGGCGGAGATGCTCGTCAGAACGTATCATGAATCTCAGGCCAAGCGCGTCTACGCCGTGCGCGACCGCTTCGGATTCGACAGCCGCCCCGCAGCCGAGAGCCAAACGACCGAAGACACCACGCTCGCTGGAAGAACCTGAAAGACAGTTTTCAGTCTTTAGTTTTAAGCCGTGAAGACCTTCTTGCTTTTAACTGAAAACTGAAAACTAAAAACTGCTCTTATGTGTGGAATTACCGGATGGGCTAATTTGGACGCAAGGACGCCGCCGCCCGAGGGCGCAGAGGCGCTCCTTCATACCATGTGCGAGCGCATGACGCATCGCGGGCCCGATTCGGAAGGGATGATGATTACGACCGGCGCGGGACTTGGGATGCGCAGGCTCGCCATCATAGACCTTCAGACGGGCGAGCAGCCCGCCTGGAGCGAAGACCATCAGGTCGCCGTCATCCTCAACGGAGAGATTTACAACTACCGCAAGCTGCGCGAGAGGCTGGAGAAGCGCGGCCACCATTTTCGCTCCGCCTCGGATACGGAAGTCCTGCCGCATCTCTATGAAGAGTACGGCCTTGAAATGGTGTCGCACTTAAACGGCATGTTCGCCTTTGCCCTCTGGGATACGCGCCGCCGACGCCTGCTTATAGCGCGCGACCGCTTCGGGGAAAAGCCTCTCTACTGGGGCGTCTTCGACAACACCTTTCTGTTTGCGTCCGAGCCGAAAGTCCTGCTGGCTCACCCGAACGTTCGCCCCTCTCTTAACCTGGACGCGCTCCGTCAATATCTCTCGTTCGATTACATCCCCGCGCCGCTCTCCATTTATCAGGGCATACAGAAGCTTCCGGCGGCGCACCGCCTTGTAGTGGAAAACGGGCGCGTGGAAGTTCAGCCCTACTGGCGCTTGAGCTACAAGACGAAGGAGCCCGTGCCGAGCGTTGACGAGGCGGCCGAGCAGCTGAGAGAGCTTTTGCAGGATTCGGTTCGCATGCGGCTTGTTTCGGACGTGCCGCTCGGCGTGCTGCTTTCGGGCGGCGTGGACTCTTCGACGGTGGCGGCGCTGGCCGTACGCGCCTCAAGCGAGACGGTCAAGACCTTCTCCATCTCGTTTGCTGAATCGAGCTATGACGAATCGCACTACGCTCGTGCCGTGGCCAAGTTCCTCGGCACAGACCATCACGAAGAGAGATTGTCTGTTGACCTGGCCGCAAACCTTGTGGGCGAGATAGGCTCCTGGATGGACGAGCCGTTCAGCGACCCTTCGCTTGTCCCCACATACCTGCTCTCGCGCTTTACACGAAAGCACGTGACCGTTGCCCTGGGCGGCGACGGCGGCGACGAGCTTTTCGCGGGCTATCCTATGTACCTGGGCCACCGCTTCGCGCCCCTTTACGAGCGCGTGCCGCGCTTCCTCAGACGCAACCTGATAGAGCCGCTCGTGCGCCGCCTGCCCGTTAGAACCGACAACATCTCTTTCGACTACAAGGCGCGGCGCTTCGTCATGGGCTCGGATTACGACTCTGTGGCGCGGCATCACGTCTGGTTCGGCTCCTTCACGCCGGAAGAGCAGGGGAGCCTGCTGACCGAAGATGTTCTTAAGAGAAGCGACGGCGACATCTACAGTCAGGCGCGTCATCTGGCCGAAGCCGAATGCGACGCCGACAACATAGTCGAATGCATGCAGAGCCTGGACACGCGGCTCTACCTGGCCGAAGACATACTGACGAAAGTTGACCGCGCGAGCATGGCCGTATCGCTTGAGGTGCGCGCGCCCTTTCTGGACCCGCGCGTGGCGGAGTTCGCGGCGAGCCTGCCGGTCAATTACAAGCTGCGCGGGCGAAAGTCCAAATACATTCTGAAGCAGGCGGCGGCGCCGCTTCTTCCTCCCTTCGTAACAAAGCGCGGAAAGAAGGGCTTTGGAGTCCCCGTCGCGGAATGGCTCAAGGGAAAGCTGCGGCCGCTGGCGCGCGACCTGCTTTCCCCGGAGCGCCTGCGCCGCAACGGGCTCTTCAACGCCGATTACGTTGAGCAATTGCAAGCCGAGCACGAGCGAGGGGCGGCCAATCATAGAAAGCTTCTCTGGACGCTTCTCATGTTCGAGCTGTGGCACGAAAGCTTCGTCGAGACGGCGCGCCGCATAGAGACCTCCGTGACGAGCCACTCTTGAGCGCTTCACATGCCGTGCAAAGCGAACTCGAAAGCGCATACGTAAAGCTGGAAGCCTGGTGTCGTGAGCGCGATTACAGCGGCCACGATCCCTTCGACGCTCTCAACAGCAGGCTGTTTCGCGCTCTGCCCCTCGTGCGCTCATCCGGCATGGCCCGCCTTCTCTGGACACAAGCCTTCAAGCGCTCGCCCGTGAATTTGCGCCCTCCGGCGCTCGTGCCCGTGGGAAGAAACGCCAAGGGAACGGCGCTCTTCGCTCTGGCTGCTCTCGCGGAGTTTCGCAGAACGCGCGCGAGGGAGACGCGGGAGAAGGCGCGCGGGCTGCTTGAGGAGCTGCTGGCTGCGCGCCTTCAATCAGGAAGCGGCGCTGCCTGCTGGGGCTACAACTTCGACTGGCAGGGGCGAGCGTTCTACGCGCCGCAGGGAACACCGACCATCGTCCCGACCGCTTTCGCCGCCCGCGCGCTCGTAGAAGCCGCAGAGTGCCTGGGCGACGAAGGTTATCTTAAGCAGGCGCGAAGCTCGTGCGATTTTATCCTGCATGATTTGAACGTCACCGAAGAGTCGGGCGGGGAAGTCTGCTGGAGCTATTCGCCGGTTGACCGCACGCGCGTCTTTAACGCCAGCCTGCTCGCGGCCGAGACATTGTGCTCCGTGGGCTTGCTCACGAATGAAAGCGGGTTGATTGAGCAGGGCCTGCGCGGCGCACGTTACGTTGCCAGCCGCCAGATGGAGTCGGGGGCCTGGGCCTACGGCGCGGATTCCTATCAATCCTGGTCGGACAATTTTCACACGGCTTTTATCCTGACGAGCTTTGCCCGCATCATGAAGGTGAGCCTCGCGGCGCGCGAAGAGTTCGCAGGCGTGCTCGAGCGCGGGGGTGAGTTCTGGCGAGAGCATTTCTTTCTGGCTGACGGCTGGCCGAAATACTACCCGCATAGTCTTTACCCTGCGGACGCGCATTCGGCCGGAGCCGGCATCGCCGCGCTCGCAGAGCTGGCGGGCACAGAACCTTCGGCCCTCTCCCTCGCAGACAGTATTGCTCTCTGGGCTATTAGAAATTTACAGAGCGGGCGCGGCTTCTTCTACTACCAGAAGCGCCGCTTCTACACCATTCGCACGCCCTACATGCGCTGGTCGCAAAGCTGGATGCTCTACGGGCTGGCAAGACTGCTGGAGGTAAGCGGCGAGTAGTAAAAGAGCCGTGGGAAAAGCTCCCGGCTGTTTACTGCTTAGCGCTCGACTCGCTCATTTATGTTGATTTGGGTTGACCTGGCCAATTCGCCGCACGTGCCGTTCTTTCGGGCGCTCAAGGCTGAGCTTGAAGCGCGCGGGGCGAAAGTTCGCATGACGGCGAGGGATTTCGCGCAGACGCTAGAGCTGGCGCGTAACGCTGGGCTTGACCCAGTGGTCATAGGGGGCTTTGGCGGGCGCGCTCTGGCGGGCAAGGCCGGTAATTTGATTGGCCGCGCGGCACGCCTTGCGCTGTGGGCCAGGGGGCGGGGATTCGACCTTGCCTTGAGCCACAACTCTTACGCGCAGGTGGCCGCGGCGCGTGCGCTTTCGATTCCCTCTGTAACCCTGATGGATTACGAGCACCAGCCGGCGAATCATCTGGCCTTCAGGCTGGCCTCGCGTGTGATTGTGCCGCGCTCCTTTCCTGAAGACGCGCTTCGCCGCTACGGGGCCGCGAGCCGAAAGGTGCGCCGCTACGAAGGCACGAAGGAGGATCTTTATCTGGCGAACTTCGCGCCCGACCCCGGATTTAGGGAGAGCCTGCGGGAGCTTGGCGTCAATGCCGGGGATGTCATCGTAACGGTGCGTCCTCCCGCACGCGACGCGCTCTATCACCGCTTCGAGAACGAGTTGTTCGAGGAGCTTCTTCGTCGCCTTGAGGCGCGGCCTGACGTGAAGATGATTCTGCTGCCGCGCACCGAGGCGCAGCGCGCAGAGTTCTCTTCGCGCGCCGGGAGCGGCAACATGATTCTGCCTCGAAAGGCGCTGGACGGGGCCAACCTGATAGCCGCGAGCGACCTCTTGATCAGCGCGGGCGGAACCATGAATCGTGAAGCGGCGGCGCTGGGCGTGCCTGCTGCTACCATATACGCCGGCCGCTGGGCGGCGATTGACGAAGAGCTTGTGCGCGAAGGAAGATTAAAGCGCATCGCTTCCAGAGAAGATTTGAACAATCTTAAGATAGAGAAAAAGAGCGGCCTGAGGCCGCGTCGCGCTCAAAATGTGCGCGCGCAGGTGGCCGATCTGATTCTCGGCGCGTAAACCTGGGCTTCCCCGCCGGTTTACTATTCACTGTTTACTCTTTACTATTCACGAGATTTGATGAGAGCGGAGCGAATCAAGAGGCACCTGGTAGAGGCCAGCGCCGTGCGCGTTCAGGCGCGTGCGCCGCGCTGGATCATACCTATGGTCAAGACTGCTCTGGCCGTCTCGGATGCTCTGATTGCCGCGGCCTCGTTCATGACGGCCTTTTATCTGCGCGAAGGCGGCTCGTTTATACGCGAGACCATGACGGGGGGCTTTCGCTGGAGTGCGCGCTTCGCGCCCTACGGCGCTCTGCTGCTCTTCATAGTCCTTATAAGATTGCTTGTCCTGCGCTATTACGACCTGTACAGGCTGCGCGGCGAGTTCTCTTTCGTTGACGATGCCCTGCGCATCTTCAAGGCCACGGCCATCGGCTCGCTCCTGATAGTCTCGGCCGCCTTTCTCTACCGCGGCGGCTTCCGCTTCTCGGCCTTCTCCTATTCGCGCGTCGTCTTCATACTGGACTTCGTGCTGGCTCTCTCCGCAACGGGCCTCCTGCGCTTTTGCGTGCGTGCGCTTCAGACGCTCGTACGCAGGCGTGACATCAACCTGATTCCTACGCTCGTCGTGGGGCGCGGCCCCGAAGCCGCCCTCTGCATACGAGAGATGCGCGAGCGGCCCTCTCTGGGCTATCGCGTGATAGGGGTGGTCGAGAACGGAAGGATTGACCGGGCCGTGCCCGAGACGTACGAAGGCGTGCCGGTGGTGAGCGACCTGAAGGGGTTGCCGGAAGCCATACGCGATTCGGGAGCCAACGAGGTGATCATCGCAGACCCGCAGGTCAACGGCGACGCGCTCTTTGACGTGATGATTCGTTGCGGTCGCCGCCGGGGCGTAGAGTTCCGCATAGCGCCGAGCCTCTTCAACTGCCTGCCGAGGAAGACCGAGATCGACCAGATAGGCGCGCTTCCGATGATAAGGCTCTTCCGCGAGCCCCTCTCATCGGGCGCTCGTCTGTTAAAACGCGCGTTCGACCTCTCTATAGCCACGCTTGCGCTCCTGCTGCTCGCTCCTCTGTGGCTACTGATTGCGCTCCTTATCAAGCTCGATTCAAAGGGGCCGGTCATCTACCAGCAGGAGCGCGTAGGGATGGACGGGCGCATCTTTCTCTTCTACAAGTTCCGCACGATGCACGCGGACGCGGACGACCGCCTGCACAGGGAGTACCAGGAGAAGCTCATAGCCGGCCGGCCGGAAGCCAACGTGGGCGATACCGAACGGCCCGCATACAAGCTTCGCGCCGACGCCCGCATCACGCGATTGGGCCGTATACTGAGGCGCTTGAGCCTGGACGAGCTGCCGCAGCTCTTCAACGTACTGCGAGGCGACATGAGCGTGGTGGGCCCGCGCCCGCCCATTCCCTACGAGGTTGAGAAATACGAGCTCTGGCATCGCAAGCGGCTGGACATGAAGCCGGGCCTGACCGGGCTCTGGCAGGTGTCTGGCCGCAACCGCCTGCCATTCGAAGAGATGGTTCGCCTCGACCTCTTCTACATAGAGAACTGGTCGTTCCTGCTCGACCTGAAAATCATACTGCGCACCCTCCCCGTCATGCTGCGCGGCGACGACGCATACTAAACGAGTGATGAAGAGCAATGCAGAAGGCAGAGCACAGAGCGATGAGATAGAGTCGGCTGCTTCTCCGTCATCATTCTCTATCTGGCTCGACCGTTCCATTATTTTCTGGCTCTTCGTGATGGCGGCGTTTGCGCCGCATTCTATTGCCGTGACGCAGGGCGCGTGGCTGTGCGGGCTTATCCTGTGGACGGCCCGCTTCCTGTTCAGGCCCCGGCCGCGCCTCTATCGCACGCCGGTCGATCTGGCGCTTCTGGGCTTCATAGCGCTCACGCTCGTCTCCTCTCTCTTCTCTTACGCGCCCGACATCTCTCTGAGCAAGATGCGCGCTGTGAGCCTCTTCATCATCCTCTATTTCGTGGCTGAGAACGTTACTTCGCTGCGAGTGGTGCGGCTGCTGGTCTTGACGCTCGTCGCGTCCTGCATGGTCAACGTCGTCTACACGTTCGGCGAGCGTGCCGTGGGACGCGGCGTGAAGGTAGAAGGACTGCAAGCCGACAGTCCGCTTTACGTGGCGGGCGTGCGGGACGGCGATACGATTCTAAAGGTTGACGACCGGGAGCTTCATAACACGGAGGAGCTGGCGGGAGGGCTCGGGGTGGCAGCGGACGCTTCAGGCCCGCAGACGGCCCGCCTGCTCATCTATCGTTACGAGTGGATGCCTACGTTCGAGGCGGAGCGCGGCAAGCTGTTAAGCGGGCGAACCGTTGAGGAAACGCTGGGGATTAAGAGCTGGTCGCGCGGGCGAGACTGGCGCGCGTCCGGCTTCTACGGTCACTACGTTACTTACGCAGAGATGTTGCAGCTGGTAGCCTCGCTCGCCTTCGGCCTCTTTATAGCCATCAAACGCAAGGCTTCATGGCAGGGGCTGCTGCTTGCTCTGGCGATTGCGGGCATGTGCGGCGCGCTGCTTATGACCGTGACGCGCGCCAGCCTGGGTGCCTTCCTGCTCTCCTGCACGCTGATTGTTCTGGTTGGCGCGAGCCGCCGCGCCGTCCTGATACTCTTAATCTGCGCTCTGCCGCTGGCGCTCTTCGGCCTGCTTCTTCTTCAGCAGAAACGGAACGTCAGCTTCCTGGACTCAAAGGACGATTCGATTAACTGGCGCAAGACCGTGCAGCGCGAGGGCTTCAACCTGCTTGCGAGCAGGCCCAGGCACCTGCTCGTAGGCGTAGGGATGGATTCGATTAAACGTTACTGGCGCGAGTGGGGAATGTTTCAGGGCGGGCGAATACCCATGGGACACATGCACTCGAACCTGCTGCAACTGGCGCTGGAGCGCGGCGTGCCGGCGCTTCTCTGCTGGCTGGCGTGGCTCTTTGTCTACGGGCGAATGCTGTGGCGACTGGCGCGTGCGGGCGGGACAGGCGGCTGGATGGAGCGCGGGCTCGTGCTGGGCGCGCTGGGCGGGCTTGCCGGCTTCTTTACGAGCGGGCTCGTTCATTACAACTTCGGCGATTCCGAAGACGTGATGATTCTCTTCCTAATCATGGGGCTCTGCCTTGTAGTTGAAAGAGAAGCCCGGCGGCAATCGCCTGAACCGGATAAGGCGTGAGTGGCGCCCTAATTCTACACCCGGACGTAATAGCAAAAGGGCCGGTGAAGCCTCGCCATTAGCTTCACCGGCCCTTTTGCCTTCCCCTCCCACATGGAAGTAAGCCAAAGTTGTTTAGTCGCCCATCACGACTCCGTCCATTAGCAGGATGCCATCGCCCATCACAACACCGTCGCCCATGACGACCCCATCCATCAGCAGGATGCCGTCGCCCATCACCACGCCGTCCATCAGCAGGATGCCGTCACCCATGACAACACCGTCGCCCATCACGACTCCATCACCCATGACTACGCCGTCGCCCATGACAACCCCGTCACCCATCACGACGCCTTTTCTCTGGTAGCCTACGCCGAGGATGATGCCGTTGCTCAGCAGGTAGCCGTCGCCCATGACGACCCCGTCACCCATGACGACCCCGTCACCCATGACCACTCCATCGCCCATGACAACGCCGTCACCCATCACGACACCGTCGCCCATCACAACGCCCTTGTTGTAAATGACGCCCTGGGTCAGCACTACGCCGTCCATAAGCAGGATGCCGTTCACCTTGACGGGGCTGTTGGAGAAGATTACGCCGTCGCAGTAGGCTATGCTCGAGTTGAAGACGACCTGCTCGCCGGCTATGGTCGAGGCGTTGCCGAGCGACGAAAGAGTCGTATTCGACTTGAAGAGCGAGTTGCCAGCCGTCAGCTTGGCGGCGTTCGGAACGATTGCTCTTGCCATCGAGGCTGCGCCGATGGCGTTTACCATTCCCGCGCCCTGCGTGACTATACTCTGCTCACGACTGCCGAAGCGCACGCCGGGGAGAGTCTGCGCGGTGCGTGTGAGGGCGGCCTTAACCAGGCCGGGGGTGAGCGAAGAGTTGGCTTCGAGCATCAGGGCCACCGTGCCGGAAACTACGGGAGCGGCGAAGCTCGTGCCGGAATATTTGAAGTAAGCGTTCTGCATCGCATCCGTGGAGGTCGGCTGCTGAATGTTCTTCTGCATCGGGCCGTAGAAGCCTTCGGTCGTCTCCTGCGACATGGCCGCCATGATGCGCGTGCCCGGGGCTACTACGTCAGGCTTTGCCAGGTGGTCAATCTGCGTCGGGCCCTTGGACGAGAAGTCGGCCACAAAGTCGTCCGAGCGCTGCACCGTCTTTCGAGTATCAACTGCGCCGACCGTGATTGCGTAGGGGCTGTTGGCCGGGCTGGTGATGGTGCCATAAGCCAACTGGTAAATCTCTTTGCCGTCGTCGTCATAGCCTACGACCTTCGTGGTGCGACCGTAGTTGCCGGCGCTTGTTACAACGACGATGCCCGCCTGATACGCGCGTGCGACGGCCTGGCAAACCGGGTCTTGTCTGAAAGACTCGTAAATTGCTCCGCCTGCGCTCAGGTTCACTATGCGAATGTTGTAGGTGGACTTGTTCTGTATGACCCAGTTGAGGGCGCTGATGACGTTGCTGGCGCGGCCTGCACCGCTCTCGTCAATCACGCGTAGGTCAACGAGGTTCGCCTGCGGCGCGATGCCTGCGTAATTTGCGCCGTAACCCTTGGAAGCTTCGCCACTGCCGGCCGCCACGCTCGCTACGCCGGTGCCGTGACCGTAGGGGTCGCCAGCCTTCTGGCTGCCGGTGAAATCTACGGATGCCAGCACTCGGGACTTTCCTTTGCCGTTGAAGTCGGGGTGCTTTGCGCTGATGCCGCTATCCAGAACGGCTATCGTGATGCCCTTGCCGGTAAATCCCGGCATGCCCGCGAGTCCCTGCTGTACCGCGCTTGCGCCCGTCGTGGTCGTCAAATCGCCATGCGCATTCATGGGGCGATCCGAAGCTATGTACTCAACGTCGGTGCGAGCGGCCAGGCTGGCGACGGAGTTGGCCGGAACGTCTGCGACTACCGTGTTAAGCGCACCGTAGCTGGCCAGCTTCGTTCCACCGGCGTTAGAGATGGCGTTGTCCTGCTCGGTCGAAGGCTGTCCCTTGGTCTGTATTATGACGCGGACTGTGCCGTTGGATTTGGTGGAAGATTCTAGTTCCGGCGAGAGCTTTCTGGTCTGGCGAGCCTGGCGGTTGTTGTTAGCTGTGGTCTGACCGAAAACTGTCAGGGGAGCAACCGAGACCATCATCAGGCT
>DASVVZ010000246.1:0-10320 GCA_036389875.1 Pyrinomonadaceae bacterium | reverse complement strand
CGAGGTCTGTGTTATAGGCACTGATTTGATTGACAATCTCTTCGCGGGGGCTGCGCCCGAACAAGTCTTAGGCCAGCAGATACGCATCAGTGGGCGGCCATTCAATATCGTCGGAGTAGTCGAGCCTCTGGGCAAAATCTTCGGCGTCTCGCGCGACAACGTCATCTACATTCCGTTCGAGACGTACCAGAAGATTTACGGCGCGCACGACTCTCTTATCATCTTCGTTCAGGCGCAATCGACCGAGCAGCTAGAGACGGTAGAAGACCAGGTGCGCGCCATCATGCGCAATCGTCGCGGCAAGACCTTTAATGATGAAGACGACGGCTTCGCGCTGGAAACGCAGGACGTATTCCTGGATCTTTACGGCAAAGCCACCTCCAACATCTACATAGTCACCATAGGCGTGGCCGCAATCTCTCTGGTCGTAGGCGGAATCGTCGTCATGAACATCATGCTCGTCTCCGTCACGGAGCGCACCAAGGAGATCGGCATTCGCAAGGCCGTAGGCGCTACGCGCCGCGACATCCTGATGCAATTTCTGATAGAGGCCGTGATGGTGACGGCCATCGGCGGGGCGCTCGGCGTCGGACTGGGCTTCGGCCTCGCCTACGTCATAGCGTTGCTGATAGGCTTTCCGCTACTGGTCAGCGTCAGCTCGGCAGTCCTAGGCGTCGGCGTCTCTTCTATAGTTGGCATCGTCAGCGGCCTCTGGCCTGCCTGGAGCGCAGCCAAGCTGGACCCTATTGAAGCCCTGAGGGCGGAGTAGATTTCGTATAAGCGGTATGAGCAGAACGAAAAAGCGCGCCGTCATTATTCTGAGCATCCTGATGGCGCTCGCGGCATTTGAAGCCGGACGCGAGTACGTGGTTTATCGCATGGCGTCTAACAGGCTGGAAGGCGGCTACTGGAAATTACAGGGGCGAACCGGCATGACGAAAGACGAGGTGCGCGCCGCGCTCGGAGAGCCGCATCACGTCGAGACGGGCGCAACGGACGAGAACTGGTACTGGTACGCGCGCGAGTCTCGCGGCCCCCTCTGGAGGCTGGTAGCCCCGCGCGGCGGCTACGAGCTTAACGTGCAGTTCGATAGGACGGGCCGCATGCTGGACGTTTACAGCAAGGTGAATTGAAGTGAGATTTGATGACGTTAAAGAATCGGCCCTCATGGCCGTAGACACTCTGCGCGCGAATAAGCTGCGCTCGTCGCTCACAATTCTGGGCGTGAGCATAGGCGTCGTCACTATCATCTTCATGGTCTCTATCATTCAGGGGCTTGACCGGGCCTTCGCGGAACAGATTGAGGCGCTGGGCTCTAATACTATCTTCATCACGAAGTACGACCCGGGCTTCGGACGCCCCCCGGAGATGCGCTCCATGGAGGAGCGCCAGCGCAAGGAGCTGACGATTGAGGACGCGGACGCTATCAGGCGTGAAGCCTCGTCGGTCGCAAGCGTCTCGCCGCTTCACCGCAACATCTCTTCCACTGTGCGCTACGCGGACAGGCAGACCGACACGCCCATACTGATTGGCGTGACGCCCTACTACGAATTTACTCACTCGTCTTACGTAGGGCGCGGGCGCTTCATTGGCGACATAGACATGCAGGAGCGCTCGAACGTGGCGGTGCTCGCCAAGGACGTTGTGGGCGCGCTCTTCCCGAATGAAGAACCGCTGGGCAAAGAGATTAAGATTAACGGCACGCCCTTTCTGGTGATAGGCGTGATGGAGCCTATGGGGAATTTCTTCGGCCAGTCGCGCGACAACGCGCTCTACATCCCGATCACCACATTCGACAAGTATTACCCGGATTACACTGCGCCGGGGACGCTGTTCGCGATAGTGGTGCGCCCGAAATCGCGCGCCTACGTGAAATCTTCAGTGGATGAAATCACGGACATACTACGCCGACGCCGTCGCGTGCCCGGAGGCGAGCCGAACAACTTCGGCATCTCCACGCAGGATTCGCTGCTGGACATCTACAACCAGCTGACGGGCGCGACGGCGCTTGTGCTGACGGCGATCTCCTTCGTCGCGCTCATGATCGGAGGCATAGGCGTGATGAACATCATGCTCGTCTCCGTCACGGAGCGCACCAAGGAGATCGGCATTCGCAAGGCCGTAGGCGCTACGCGTTTTAACATCCTCTCACAATTTCTGATAGAAGCCGTGGCGCTCACAGCCATAGGCGGGATCACAGGGCTGGTCGTGGGCGAAGTCTGTAGCCTGTTGATGAACAGGTATTCGCCGCTCCCGGCCTACGTGCCGCTCTGGGCTATAACCGTCGGCATAGGCATCTCCGCGCTCATAGGGATAGTCTTCGGCCTCTGGCCCGCATGGAAAGCCGCTCGACTGGACCCCATAGAAGCTTTGCGCTACGAATAGCTTGTGGCGAAACGTCTACAGAATCGGCACAAAAATAACAGCCCGCCGGGTGTATCTTCAACGCATCTTAATTGTTCTTGTAACCAAACTCCCCGGCCGAGCGTAGAAGCTAGCAGTGAAATTCATAGAGACCTTAAAACTTGCCGTTGCGGCCATCTGGGCGCACAAGCTGCGCTCGGTCCTGACGCTTCTGGGTATGATTATAGGAGTGACGGCGGTCGTCGTGGTGGTCTCTCTAATACAGGGCTTTAATACCTACATAGACGAGAAGATTGCGGGCATAGGCTCGAAATCCTTCACCGTCCAGCGCTTCAGCTTCGAAGATTTCAAGGACATAGATACCTTCAACGCCGCTCAGCGCCGCAACAAGGAGCTGACGCTGGAGGACTACGAGTACTTACGCGCCCGTGCCCTGCTGATTGACAGGATAGGCGTCAAGGTCAACGCCACGCGCTCGCAGGTCAAGCACGGCTCGGAGCTGCTGGATGAAATCCCCGTCAGCGGCACGACACCGAACATAGCTGACATAGAGAACATAGACATCGCTGACGGTCGTTATTTCACGGAGTCGGAGAACGACTCTGCGGCCCGCGTGGCCTACATAGGCGCGGACGTGGCCAGCAAGCTTTTCCCGAACGGAAATCCTTTAGGCCAGGAGATAACCATCTCCGGTATTCCTTATAAAGTGATAGGCGTGGCGACCGTCAAAGGCACTGTCTTTGGGATGCCGCAGGATAACTTCGTGCGGCTGCCCCTGAAGACCTACGGCAACAACTTCGGCGGCTTCACTCGCAACCGGCTGCTCTCTTTCCAGGCCACGTCGAAGACGGACGAGACCTTTAACGACGCGGTCGAAGAGGCGCGCTTTCTGATGCGCACCCGCCGCAAGCTAGCTCCTAACGAGAAGGATAACTTCGGGATAGTCACGCCCGACGCCATCACGGGCATACGCGACCGCATCTTCGGCACCATCTCTATCGTGGCGGTCGCAGTCCCGGGAATCGCGCTCATAGTAGGCGCTATAGTCATCATGAATATCATGCTCGTCTCCGTCACAGAGCGCACCAAGGAGATCGGCATTCGCAAAGCTTTAGGTGCGCGGCGCGTAGATATTCTCAAGCAGTTTCTGGTCGAGGCCATAACTCTTTCGGCCATAGGCGGCTCGACCGGCGTCATCATCGCCTGGCTCGTGGGCCGCGTTTTGACGGCCGTCTTTTTCCCGACCTATCTGTCTATCACAGCCGTCATCGTGGCCGTCACCGTCAGCGGCCTCATAGGCGTTGCTTCCGGCATCTTCCCCGCGTGGAAGGCCGCGAGGCTGGACCCCATAGAGGCGCTGCGGGCGGATTGATCCATCGATCGATTCATTGAATCAACGAACCGGCGAATAAATTTTTATGAAGCTTCTTCGCGGAGACATTTATGAGAATCTGAAGATGGCGCTAGATACTCTGCGCGCCAATAAGCTGCGCTCTTTGCTGACGGTGGTGGGCGTCGTCATAGGCGTGTGGACTGTGATGGCCATAGCCTCCATCATCAGCGGCATAGACGAATCCGTTAAGCGCGAGATTGAATCCTTCGGCACCCGCTCCATCTATGTCACCAAGTTCGACCCGGGCATACAGGTCGGCCGCCGCTCGCGCGAAGAGCGTATGCGAAAGGAGCTGACCTACGATGACGCCCTGGCCATAGCCGAGCTGCCCGCCGTGGAAGCCTCCGTTCCTTTCCTGGACATCACCAACAACTTTTTCGGCCAGAAGGTTCTGGTCTCGCGTGAAGGCAAAACCAGCGCGGCCGTGGCCTTGCAGGGGACGCTGCCGGATTTCGAGCGCGCGGGCGTTCAGGTCGTGATAGAAGGGCGCTTCTTCTCAGAGTTCGAGAACGACACGAATCAGGAGGTCTGCGTCATAGGCTCCAAGATAGCGGACGACTTCTTTCCCTTCTCGTCGCCGGTCGGCAACACTCTGGATATAGGGGGGCGCGAGTTTCGCGTAGTGGGGCTGCTGCAAAAGCGCGAGCAGTTTCTGGGCGGCGGTGGAAGCGATGACCAGAACAACGTCATCTACGTCCCGTTCAACGTCGCACGCAAGCTGAAGCCGAACGAGGACGAGATTTACATACTCGCCGTGGGCCGGGTCGGACAGATGCAGGAAGCACAGGATCAGATTACGGACCTCCTGCGCGTGCGCCGGCAGGTTCCCTTCGGCAAGCCCAACAACTTCGGGCTTGAGACGGCCGACGCGCTGCTCACAAACTTTCGCGCCATCACGGCCGGCGTGGCCATAGGAATGGTCGTCGTCTCGTCTGTCGGCCTGATGGTCGGCGGCATAGGCGTGATGAACATCATGCTCGTCTCCGTCACGGAGAGGACGCGCGAGATAGGTATCAGGAAAGCCATAGGCGCGCGACGCGCAGACATCCTCATGCAGTTTCTGATTGAGGCAATGACGCTGACGGGCATGGGCGGCCTTATAGGTCTCGGCCTCGGCTGGCTGACCACCCTGCTCATACGCCTGTTCGTGCCCTCTTACGTCCCGCTCTGGGCTCCGATAGGCGGCTTCGTAGCAAGCGTCGGCATCGGTCTCATCTTCGGGCTCTGGCCCGCATGGAAAGCCGCTCGCCTGAACCCCATAGAGGCGCTCAGGTACGAGTAGGATAAAAGCGTTTGACGGGTGTCGGGTATCAGGTGACGGGAAAAGAGTAACCATCTCTCTTTCCCGGCACCCGGCCCCTGACACCCGTCAAACGCTTTTACCAGTCTTCTATCTCATCCCATGGGGTTGCCTGTGACGAGCGCCCAGGCGATTGCCACGACTGCGCCCACCAGCCAGAAGGCGAGCACAACCACCCAGGCTGAACCCGACGACAGCTTGGCCACCTTCTGCAAGCCCAGCGAGGCCAAAAACAGGCCGTAGAATTTGAAGACATCGAAGGCCCCCAGAAGAGTCGAAAGCACAGGGCTGGCTTTCGAGTCCACAAGGAAGCTCAGGTTTGCGTGAACAAGCCCGCGCCCCAGTTGCGCCATGTCCAGCTCGTCCGGCGACTTCAGAAAGAGCAGCACGAAGTTGGCCAGCATCGCCAGCAGGAAAGGCGGAAACGTAGAGTACGTCCAGACCGCCAGAGCGCGCGAATAAGTCGTGGATTTCCCCATGGCCATTACGCCCAGCAGGTAAAGCCCCGCCCCCGCGGCGAAAAAGAGGGCCATGTTGAAGATGGGTGAAACGTAGGTGAAGGCTTTCATGAAGGGGTTGCGATAAATATCGAGCATGCGCTCCTTCTGCTCGTCCGACATCTGGTCTGCGCGCGGGCTGTTCTCAAGCGCGGAGCGCATTATGTTCTCGTAGCCGACGCGCTGAAAGAAGCTGATGGTGAAGATAAGCGTCAGCACTGTGATGATGATGGCCGCCACCAGAAAGCGCGGGCGCGGGCGAAAGGATTCAAAGACGCGAGCCGGGTCAAAGAAGATGCCCGAGAGCGTCTCCGCTGTAGAGAGCTGTGGGCCTTCAAGCTTCTCCGCCTGGGGCGGGAAAGGCGGAGGCGGGGGCACTACAAAGCCTTGCGCTTCCTGTTCGGAACCGGGGCCGTATTGTTCACTCATGTTTTTCCTCCAGGCGTTTTAATCCTAAAGAGCGGCGGGCGGTAATTTTAGCTTTTCGAGGTCGAGCGCGTAAAACAATATCTGAAAATAGCGCGCACCTTAGTACGCAGCTCACTTGAGAGATGTTTCAATTACCGATGAGCCGGTTCTTGCCTGCGTTTTGTTAAGCAGCCGTCGGAGCTTCGGCCCAGCCGGGGACGCGTATGCAGGCGACCGTGTGGCCCGCAGAGACCTCGCGCAGGTCCGGGTCAATCCGGGCGCATTCGGGAATCGCCGCGGGACAGCGCGTGCGGAAGCGGCAGCCGGAAGGCGGGTTGATGGGCGTCGGCACGTCGCCCTCCAGGACTATGCGCTCGCGCTTGCGTCGCGGGTCCGGAATGGGGATGGCCGAGAGCAGCGCCTTCGTATAGGGGTGAAGCGGCTCACTGTAAAGCTCGGCCGCGCTGGCGATCTCGACTATGCGGCCAAGATACATGACTGCGACTCGCGTCGAGATGTGCTCCACCACGGCCAGCCCGTGCGAGATGAAGAGATATGTCAGGCCCAGCTCGTTCTGTAAATCCTGAAGCAGGTTGACGACCTGCGCCTGCACCGAAACATCCAGAGCCGAGACGGGCTCATCGGCGACAATCAGCTTCGGGTTCAGGGCCAGTGCCCGCGCGATGCCTATACGCTGGCGCTGTCCGCCCGAGAACTCGTGCGGGTAGCGATTCATGTAGTCCGGGTCCAGCCCGACGCGGCGCAGCAGATCGGCCACGCGCGCGCGCCTCTCTTCGCCCTTTCCTATGCCGTGAATCACAAGGGGCTCGGCTATGATGTCGCGCACGCGCACGCGCGGATTGAGGCTCGCGTAAGGGTCTTGAAAGATAATCTGCATCTCGCGCCTGAGCGCCCTTAGCTCGCTTCCGCTTGTCGCGATCACGTCGCGCCCCTCGAACTTCACTTCCCCGCTCGTGGGCTCGATCAACCTGAGCAGGCAGCGGCCGACGGTCGATTTACCGCAGCCCGATTCTCCTACGAGCCCCAGAGTCTCCCCTTGAAGAATCTCAAAGGTCACGCCGTCGACGGCCCGCACCACGTCGTCGCTTCCTTCTACCGGAAAATGCTTGACGAGAGCGCGTACGCGCACGAGTTCTTCGCCGGGCGCGCCCGTTTGGCGTGCTGCGCTCGCTTCGCGCTCCGGCACGCTCGCCGCTCCCGGCCTTAAATCGAAGTTCAGCCCTTCACTCACTGGCGCTCGCACGCTCCTTCCTGTGATCTGCTTCTACGGCTGCGGCCAGGTCGAACAGCACGCAGCGCACAGCGACCCCGCCTTCCAGTTGATAAAGCGGAATGACGCCTTCCGTGCAGCGCGGCATGCGATGCTGGCAGCGCGGTGCGAAGTGGCAGCCGGTTGGCAGCGCCGTGGGGCTCGGCACGATCCCTTCAATCGTCTCAAGCCGCTGCTTCTTCTCCACGTGCTCCATGGTCAGCTTGGGCACGCTTCGCAACAGGCCTTCCGTGTACGGATGCTTCGGTCTTGCAAACAGCTCTTCGACCGGCGACTCTTCTACTATGCGGCCCGTGTACATCACTGCCACGCGGTCTGCGACTTCGGCCACGACCCCAAGGTCGTGCGTGATGAGCAGCACGGCCAGCTCCCTTGTTTTTCTCAGCCCGTCGAGCAGCTCAAGAATCTGCGCCTGAATCGTCACGTCCAGAGCCGTCGTAGGCTCGTCGGCAATCAGCAGCTTAGGGTCGCAGGCCAGCGCCATAGCGATCATCACGCGCTGGCGCATCCCGCCCGAAAGCTGGTGCGGGTAATCGTCCACGCGCCTCGACGGATCAGGAATCGACACCTCGCGCATCGCTTCAATCGTGGCTTTGCGCGCCTCCTGCTTCGAAAGCTTTCGATGAAGCCGTAGCGCCTCGCCTATCTGCTCGCCGACTGTGAAGACGGGGTTGAGCGAGGTCATGGGGTCTTGAAAAATCATGGCGATGTCGTCGCCGCGAATCTCCCGCAGCGACGCGTCCGAGAGCTTCAGGAGGTCTGCGCCGTCAAACAGTATTTCGCCGGAGACAATCTTTCCCGGCGGCGAAATCAGGCGCATGATCGAAAGCGCCGTGATGGATTTACCGCAGCCGGATTCCCCCACGAGCCCCAGCAACTCGCCCTTGTCCAGGTGAAAGCTCACGCCGTCCACGGCTCGCACGAGCCCGGCGCGCGTGGGGAACTGCGTCTGCAAGTTTCTGACTTCAAGTAGATGCGACATAATCTAAGAATTAATCTACAGCAGATTGTAAACGAAACTTAAGGCGGGAGCGAGTCAAGAGAATAAAAAGGCAATCACTAATTCACACGAAGAGACACGGAGTTTCGTGCCTGCCAGTGTGAATTGAGTGGTCTATCTCTTTATCCTGTTCATCCTGTATATCCCTAATTTCCTTCCTGCTGCGCGAACCTGGGCTTTGTAAGGTAGGTCGCCAGCAGGCCGAAGAGGATAATTCCGGCGTAATCACAGAGCAGGTCAACCGGGTCAAAGCTTCTGTAGCGAACGAAAATCTGCGAGAACTCTTCGAGGGTGACAACCAAGGCCACGACGAGGCTGCCGGTGAGAAGGCTGAGCTTCCCAATCCTTGTCTTGCGGCACGAGAGCGCCAGGTTGACCAGAAGCGACAGGACGCCCATCAGAAGAAAGTGGCCCGCCTTGTCCGCATAAGGCGTGCGGCGCACCACGCGGAAGATGAACTGGTACTGCTTCTGGTCTGCCATAAAAACCAGCAGTGCCAGAAAGAGCGCGTAAACGATTGCCAGATACTTCAACCTCATAAAACGTGGATGGCTCCCGTTGCAATTTTTTGCAGTCGGATGCGATTGTAGTACAAGACGAAAAAATTATGGGGGCGCGAAACGGCATGTATCTGGTGCAGCTACTTATTCCGCTTTACGACAACGAAGGGCGGGTTTTCGACAAATCCATGCTGGACCGCGTGCGCAACGAGCTGACCGAGCGCTTCGGGGGCGTCACGGCCTACCGCCGCTCCCCCGCCGAAGGGCTGTGGCAGGAGGATGGCGGGCAGGTGACGCGCGACGAAGTGGTGATTTATGAAGTGCTGACGGAAGAGCTTGACCGCGCCCATTGGAAGCTTTACGGGGAAGAGCTGGCCGGGCGCTTTCACCAGCAGGAGATGATGATGCGCGCAATCCCTGCCGAGCGGCTTTAAGCTGTAGGAAACGCTGCGGCCGCCATCACTCTTTCGGCCTGTTGGAAATGGCGGCGCTCGTGCGTGACGATTATGCGGTAGCCGTTCAGCAGGCTGTAGGTGACGAACGGCGCGATTGCCGAGGTGATGATTATCTTATCAATCTCAAGCGCCCCGGTCGCTTTCATCAGCCGCACCAACTCGTCCTGATGCTGCGAGAAGCGGCTGGTGATCTGGCCGTCTATATCGCTCGCGGCAGGCACGAATCCCTTACGCGCCTTCACCTTTCGGGCCGACTCGGGGCTGACCGCGCCCAGCACCAGCTTTCCAAACAGGCCCGGCAGAACAGGCACGCGCTCCCACAATCTTGTCTGCTGTTGGCCCGCGGCGATTTTCTCAAAGACTGGAAAGTAAGGACGGTTGGTCAGTATCAAATGGTCTAAGCACTGGCCTACGCTCCACTCTTCGGCGCTCGGCTTCCAGTTGAGCTGCGCGGGCGAGAGCCGGCCGAAGGTGGCCGCGGCCTCGTCACGGATCCTTTCGGCTTCGGCAATCAAAGCCGTGAGATTGCCAGCCTTAACGTCGTTGCTCATCTCTAAAGGGTCACTGCCTCTCTGTATTCACCCCAGACGCGACGCAGCCGGTGGCTGATTTCGCCAACCGTCACGAGTGATTCGACGCAGTCCAGTATTCGCGGCAGCAGATTTTCCGTGCCGCGCGCAGCCTCTTCAAGCCGGACGAGAGAGGTTTCGGCCCTCGCCCGGTCGCGCCGCTCGCGCAAATTCCGAAGTCGCTCCACCTGCGCCTGCTCTATCGACGCATCCACTCGAAGTGTAGGGATGTCCGCCTCCTCCTCTACCTGAAAGCGGTTGACGCCGACGACAATCGCCTCATTCGACTCGACTGACTTCTGGTACTCGTATGCGGCTTCCTGAATCTCACGCTGCACGTAGCCGCTCTCTATGGCGCGCAGCATCCCGCCCATGGCATCTATCTTCTCTATGTAAGAGCCCGCGCGCCGCTCAATCTCATGGGTCAACTGCTCTATGGCGTAAGAGCCGGCGAGCGGGTCAACCGTGTCCGCCACGCCCGACTCGAAGGCTATGACCTGCTGTGTGCGAAGCGCCAGGCGCGCGGCCTCCGCCGTCGGGAGC